>JAYEPG010000096.1:0-2374 GCA_034723795.1 Campylobacterota bacterium | reverse complement strand
CCATTTATCCTTTCAGATTTACCAAAAGAAAATGTAATATTTTTAGAAGATGGAGAACAAAAATATCCATTTAAAGATAAACAAACATTTGGAGCAAATATACATACACTTTTATCTCATGGTTTTTTTATGAATGATGGGCTTATGGGTGAGTTTGCTAAAAATAAAATAAATAATGTAATAAAAAACTTAAAAGATAAAGAGTACAACCCTTCTAAAGAAGAAAAAGAAAATATTTTAGCTATTATTAAAATCATAGGTGAAGATTTTTTAAGAACAAAACTTCTTGATATGTATTATAAAAAATTTAATGATGACTTTATAAAAGAACAAAGGAAAAAGGACTTACTGGAACAGCAAGATAAAATTAAAAAAGAGTTAGAGAATTTATGATTAAAATACCTTATCCAAATCAGCAAATTTTAGATGATTATTTTAACAATATAAAGGATGAACTATTATATAGAATTAGATATATAAAGTCACAAAAAAACATTAGTATAAAAACAAAAAAGTTTAGAGTTACTAAGATTATTAAAAAGATATTAGAATGGTTAGAGAATGAAAATAACTTGAAAAAAACAGTTCTTTTAAAACCAAATGAATTAGTATCACTAGTAAAAGATGTATATCAAAGATTTCCTCAAGCACATAATAAAAAAGAGGCTTTGCATAATATATTTTTTAGAATATTTATAGAGTATGGATATGATAATACAAAAATATTTGATAAATTAAAGTTTATAAAAAATATTGATTTAGGAAGTTGTCCCTATTGCAATAGAAATTATATTTTTACCGTTAATAAAAAAGGTTCGGTGAAGCCAGAAATTGACCACTTCTATCCTAAGTCAAAGTATCCTTATCTTGCGGTTTCATATTTTAATTTAATACCATCTTGTCCTACTTGTAATGGCTTTGGAGCAAAAGAATCAAAAGATACATTCTATGCATATCCAATTACAAACCCTTATGAGTTGAATGAAAATGACTTTAAATTTTCAATTAGCCCAGAAACTATTGATTTTTTCAATGTTGAAAATAAAAAATATGATTTTGATAGCTTTGAAATTGAACTATATGGCAACAAAGCTAATTTAGAAGTTTTTAAATTAGAAGAATTATATAAACAACATAAAGATATAGTTTTGGAATTACTGATAAAAAAAGCTTATTATCCAAAAAGTTATATAGAAGAACTAAAAAATTTTGGTTTTAGTGAAGATGAGATTTATAGATATTTGATGTGTAACTATAAAAAAGATGAAGACCTACATAAACGCCCACTTAGTAAACTTATTAAAGATATATCAGATGAGTTAGGACTAATATAACAATATGCAATACTTTTTAACTAAAATAAATTATTCTACTAAACTTTGTAAAAATATTAAGGTGGTATAAAATGGCAACTATTACTGTATTGAATAAAACAATATCAACAAAGAATATAAATGAAGATGATTATATAAGTATCACAGATATTGCAAAGTATAAAGATAATACTGATGCAAATGATATTATTAAAAATTGGTTTAGAAATAGAAATACAATAGAATTTTTAGGAATTTGGGAAAAATTAAATAACCCAGATTTTAAACCCGTCGAATTCGACCTTATTAGAAAAGAAGCGGGACTAAATAGTTTTACGATGAGTGGTAAAAAATGGATTGATAAGACAAATGCTATAGGAGTAGTTTCAAAGTCTGGTCGATACGGTGGAACATATGCTCATAAAGATATAGCTTTTGAGTTTGCTTCTTGGGTATCTGTAGAGTTTAAATTGTATCTTATAAAAGAGTTTCAAAGACTAAAAGATCAAGAGCAAAAACAGTTAGGTTGGGATATAAAAAGAAATCTAACAAAAATAAATTACCGAATACATACAGATGCCATAAAAAATAATATTATACCAAAGATACTAAATAAATCTAAAATAAACTATATTTATGCAAGTGAAGCAGATATATTAAATGTAGCATTATTTGGTAAAACTGCAAAAGAATTTAAAGAAGAAAATCCAAAGCATAATGGTAATATTAGAGATGAAGCAGATGTTTGTCAATTGGTATGTTTGGCAAATCTTGAAAGTCTAAATGCTTTATTTATTGAAGAAGATATGGAACAATCACAAAGATTAATAAAACTAAATCAAATAGCTATAACTCAAATGAAAATATTACTTGAAGACAAAACTATAAAAAACTTGGATAAAACATGATAAAAATAGATATAAATAAACTCCTTCACGGCTCAAACGGTAAGATGAACTTAAATGTAGACTTAGAGATAAAAGATGGTGACTTTATAGCCTTAGCTGGTGAAAGTGGAAGTGGAAAAACTACACTTTTACGAATACTAGCTGGACTTGAAG
>JAYEPG010000095.1:0-2391 GCA_034723795.1 Campylobacterota bacterium | reverse complement strand
ATATGTTTCTTGAATTTGTTATTTGAAAATTTATTGTTAATAAGATATTGTCTTTTTAAAATTCCTTTATCAATTTAAGCTATTCTTTATAAAAAGGCTTTGTATTATAAAACCATGTTGGAATTATTGCATTTAAAAATGTTGTGAAAACTAATATACCAAAAACTAATTTAATCATTTGTACCCTTAAAATATAAGATTTATTATATCATAATAGATTTTAACCATATCAAAAGACACCATGGTGTCTCAAGTAAATTTATTTAATAGACCCATTATAAAACACTTCACACTCTTCAAAAAGTTTTGAACTCTTATCAAAAATAGAAATAATAGGTGCTACTACTATACCTATAGCATCTTCCTTGCTTTTAATATCATTATCTTTACCAGATAAACTAATAGATTGTAAATATTTAGCACACCCTTTTTTGTCTAACACTGCTACTTTTAGATTATTAAAAGTATTTGTTTTTAAATCTATATTACCATTTATAGCTATTCTATTTTTTTGAGTTTTTATAGCAACATCTTTTGCTGATGCGATTCCATTTTGTATATTCCAAGCAGCCATCATTTTATCAATATTTGTGTGTCCATTTGTTGATACTGTATTATTTAATAGTATAAGATCAAGACTATGAGAGACTGCACCGCCTAGTGGTCCAAATGCAAGTAATGCAGCAATATCCAACAAGTCTATATTTTTTGCTTTGTCATATCTATTAATAATATTATCAATATCATATTTGTTAAATATTAAACTATCTCCATAAAACACTACATTTCCATTTAGTGAACTTTTCATTTCTTCAATATTGTTACCATTCATATGAATATTTGCAAGTAAATTTGCCTTACCCTCAAAGATATTAGATGTTGTGTTAGATTCTAAAAGTTCTGATATATTTAGATTACTAATTTTATGTTTAATATGAAATGAAGGGTTTTTTTCATTTATATCTATTTTATAAATCCCTTCAAATAAGCCATCATAAATATTAAGCTTTACAGGGTTCATATCAAATATACCATTTCGTGCTTTAATTTTAAAAAATAGATTAGATATATCATACTCTTTATATGTTAGTTGTTTTATATTTAAAGAACCCATTGTTTTTATTTTTTCTAACTGTTCTAAGATATTTGATTGGTTTGATATTGTTTGGTTTTGATCTTTTACTGGTATATATTTATTTAAGTCAATACTGTCAATATTTGCACTAAAAACAGCTTTTGAAAAATCAAACTCTTTTATTCCCATATCAATATCAATCTTTGTGTTATCAAAAACAATATGACCATTTTTTAGATAAAGTTTTTCTTTATCGCCTTTTAGTTGTGTAGATAATTCTATATTGTTAAAAACTTTGGTGCTATTAGTCTCAGGTAAAATTATATTAAATTTATCAGCAATTCTCTTTATCGAACTTTCCTTGAAGCTTATATCTGTATCTATATATGCTTTTTTAAAATCATATCTACCTTTGATATTGACATTGTTAAATTCTGCTAATTGTTTGAAGTTTACTTTTTTAAATTCTATAATATGGTCTTTGTATTTTATATCCAATAAAAAATTGTTTCCACTAAATTTATCATATGTAATTTTCTTACCCATTATTTTTATATCAAAGGAAAAATTAGGTTTATTTGATGAACTATTATTATCGCTTTTGTTGATATATTTATTTAAATTTATAGTATCAAATACAAAATTTCCTTCTATATGATTCGTATCAGGCTCAAATATAAGTTTACTTTTAAATTTAGTATTATCCAATCTACCTTGCATATCTTTAACTATGACTTTATTTATATTGCTAATATCTAAATTACAATACAATTCATTTATAGTATTAGTTTTATTATTGTGTTTAAAATATAAAATAGCATTTTGAATTGAAATATTTTTTATCTTAGGTGTAGTAGAGAACAAACTTATCAACTCAATATCTATTTTAACCTCTTTTGTATCAGCAAAAAGTTCTTCTCTTTCAAAAACTTTTAAATTATATATTGTACAATTGGGCATAGGGCTAAATGATAGTTTAAAGTCTTCAAACTCAATCTTTTGTCCGATAGCTTCCGATACAAATGAATTTAACTCTTTTTTATCTATTGTTTGGAAAAAAAGATATATTACTAATGTAGATATAAATAATAGTGTAGTAA
This sequence comes from Campylobacterota bacterium, assembly GCA_034723795.1. Classification (GTDB taxonomy): domain Bacteria; phylum Campylobacterota; class Campylobacteria; order Campylobacterales; family Arcobacteraceae; genus JAIOSF01. The sequence continues at coordinate 216 of JAYEPG010000095.1, read as the reverse complement.
ATATAATGAGAATATATTTAATTGTATTTTTTAGATTCATGTTATTAATAGTTTTTCATAATTAATCATTGTCATTTTTAATAGGCTTTATATATTAACCAAATCAATATTCTCAATATATCTGAAGTCTTTTAAATTGTAGGTAAATAGTTTATATCCATATTCTAAAGCTGTTGATGCAATTAAACCATCTGGAATATTTAGATTATGACTTTT
>JAYEPG010000094.1:0-2403 GCA_034723795.1 Campylobacterota bacterium | reverse complement strand
CTATATCTTAATCTACATAGTGGATTTAAGGTTGATATAGCTTCTTTACTTTTAGCAGTATTATCTACACTTTGAGGTTCATCTATTATCACTATTGGATTTGTTGAAGCTATAAATTCTATTGGTTTTTGTCCATTTAATCTATCATTTTGTCTATGAATAATATTTGCTTTTGTATCTTTACTAGGGTCTGTAAAACTCTTTTTAAAAGCATCAATATTTATAACCATAATTCTAATATCACTACTTGTAGCAAAATCCCTAACTTGTTCTAAGTTTGAACTATCATATATAAAGTGGTCATAATTTACATTGTCAAATATTCCCTTAAAATGTTGCTCTGTTATTTCAAGAGTTTTTTTAGTTCCCTCTTTTATAGCAATAGATGGTACAACTATTATAAATTTTGTAAAGCCAAATTTTTTATTCATTTCAAATATAGATTTTAGATATACATAAGTCTTACCTGTTCCTGTTTCCATCTCAACTGAAAAATCCATACTGTTTAGTTTTTTAGATTGTGGAAGTCCATTTTTTAGTTGTATTTGTTGAATATTTTGAAGTAGTTCATCATCTAATAGTTCAAGTCTATTTCCTATACCTAAATCATTGTAATCATACATAGACTTTTGACCTTTAATATCATTTGTCTTTTGTATAGAAAAATTAGATTGACATATCTCTTGCCCCTCAAATATATTTACTATTGAGTTTATCGCATTGTTTTGGTAGTTTAAATCACTTTCAAATTGTATTTTCATAAACTATTTAAATCCTCTATAAATTGCGGGTATATCTCTTTTAGTTTTTCCATATCACCATCAAAAGATATTATTTCTAAATTATAATTTTTTGAAGTAATAAAATGAAGATAATCAATTGCCTCACACTTCCCAAAATTCAATCCCTTGCTTTTACAAAATCTAGCAAATTTTACACTTGTATCATATATATCTTGTGTAATATCTAATTTTTCAAAGCTATTAAGAGTGTTAGTAGTATCTTTATAAAGTTTTTTATGTGTTAGTGGAATAGCCCTTAATGACTCCATATATATAAGTCTATTTATATAAAATTCACTCTCTTCATCTGCTGTAAGTTCTTGAATTATTTTAATTGTGTCCTTGTCGTTATTTACTAACCTACTTATTACATTTGTATCAAAGAAATATTTCATTACTTATCCTCATCTAATGACTTAGTTAAATTTAATAATAATTTTCTTGCTTTTTTTTGTTTCTCTTTATTTGGATTATCTATTTTCTCCTTATTCAAATCAACATCAAAAAATTCTTTAATAATATCATTTAAAAAATAGTTCTCTATATTTTCTATTTTTTTTGTTTTGACTATATTATCTTCATTGTATAACTCATAAGCTTCATTATCCTTAAGTCCTGCTAATACAAGTGGAGAATGTGTTGTAATATAAAAAGTTGTTTTGGGGAAGAACTCTTTTAGTATATTTATAATCTTTGTTTGCCAACTTATATGTAAATGAGGTTCAATCTCATCTATAAAAACTACACCATCTACTTGACTTAAATCATCAGTATTTTCCCATCCCCCATATCCTGCTACTATCTCTTGAAATATTTTAACAATAGATACAAATCCTGTTGATAATTTATCAATAGGAATGTTATTTATAAGCAATTGTCCTTCATGATAAAGCATTGATAGACTATTGCTACCATTTTCATTTACTTTTACTAATTTCATTGATGGTTCTAATTTTTCAATTAACCTTAAAACTGCTATAACTTCATTTGTTTTATTTTGTTCAGCATAAACAAAGTTTGGATTTACAATGAGTCTTGATACAAACCAATTTGCTATCTCTTCTTGTTCTAATCCAATACCATTTATATAACTCATTGTTCTTCTAATACTCTCTACTAATCTTGCTTGTGAGCTACCAAGAATTTTTATATTATCTGGGTCAATATTGTTTGTAAAACCTCTATTTTTAGCACCAATAAAAACAATAGGTTTATCACATATAAATGATTTGTCTCTATTTGAACTAATTAAATCAAGTTTTGTGTGTCCCCATTTTTGTTTATTTTTATCTTTTATTTTAGTATTATTTAAAGTTAAATCCATCGGTAATTTTAATTCTAAATTTTCAATTTTATCTTTAATCTTTTTTTGTGAAAATAAATTTTTATATTTATATGCACCATCTTTTAAAAATATTGAATGTGTATATATCAATGATTTAGCCATATTTTCCAATAACTGAGTTTTTCCAATACCATTTTTACCTATAATACAATTTATCTTATTATTTTGTTCAAATTCAACATCAAAATCAAATCCAATACCAGCACCCTCTGTTTTAAATTTATATATCATACTTTACTCCTATATACTCACAACTTCATCAATACCAAACTGTTT
>JAYEPG010000093.1:0-12010 GCA_034723795.1 Campylobacterota bacterium | reverse complement strand
TATTACAGTTAATGGCTGTCTCCATTGATGAGCAATATTTCCAATCATATCTCCCATAGAGGCTAATTTTGTTTGTTCTGATATAAGTTTATCTTTTTTCTTATTTTCTGATATATGTTTTTTTAATGATTTTTGATACTCTAAAAATTGAATCTCTATATTTTTTGCATACAACCATAAAATAAATATAAGTATCAATGTAAATAAAATACTAAAAAATATTATAATCCATATTGTTTTTTTAGCTTATTTTTAAAATCTAACTCTTTTTGTATCAAAACCTTATCAATATCACTTACATATGCACCTGCACCTATTTGCCATTTTAAACTATCCATACCAACTATATATGATATTTTTTTTGCAGGTAATTTAGTCTCTGGATTTATTGTTCCAATATATTCAATAAAACCTCCCCCTTTTTTTGCAAACTCTATTACATCTTTTACAACAAAGTTACCTTTTTTATCTTTTATATTTAATCTATATTTTCCTATATTTTCTTTTTTTATATGACTTAAACACAATCCATCATATTGGTGTATAAATATATAGCCATTTTTCCCAAATCTTATTTGCTGTATCTCTTTTATCAATTTTTCTTTTATATCATTTTCAAAATCAACTATATACTCACCAGTACCTAAATACCAGTCTAGTTCTTTAAAATATTTTATATAACCAATTTTTTTATATTGTTTTTTACTATCTTGTGGTTTTGTCCAATGCCAGTTTAGAAAACCCTCTTTAGAATTTTTTATAATCTTAGTAAATTCTCTTAATATATACAAACCATTTTCATCTTGAAGATTCCATAAGTTTTTCCCTTCAAGCTTTGGATTAATAGGCTGTAATATATTTGTGCCATCCATTTTATTTATAAAAAAGTAACCTCTTCCATCTTTAAATCTTATAGGTCTAAGTGCATTTTTAATAATATTTGTTATTTCTGCTTTACTTTTACCTTTATTTCTATTATAGATATTTAAAGAGACCTTGTATACAGTATCAACTTTACTTTTTATATCTTGTTTTAAAATATTTTTTGATAAATTTTTTTGATAATTTATCTGTCTTACTGCTCTTAGAACCTCATTTTTTATTATTGTTTTTTGTTCTTGAATAAACTTCTCTTTAGTTACTTTTAGATTTTCCTTATGTGCTGAAATTTTGTTATCTAAAATAATAAATGTAGTAATAAAAGAAAATATCACAACAATAACTATAGGTACAATTTTAATTAACTTTAATAAATGCTTCTCATTATAGGGTAATCTCATATTTACATATCCATCTATTTCATATTATTTTTAATTATATGCTTAAATTATGTTATAAGTGTGTCAAAATAATTTAATTATTTATTGTACAATATAGATAAAATTGTATCTTTTTAATATTTTACATATATACCATCTTGTTGTAAAACAAAATATGTTACAATCATATAAAATGATAATAAGAAAAAATATAATAGGAGACAAATTTGTTATATGAAGAATTAAAAACAACTGTTAAAGATCTAGGGTTTATTACAATTGAAAGTTTTGCAAACTATATAGGGGTAACACCAAGTGATATATTAACATGGGAAGAGAGGGATGAAGTTCCATATACAGTAACTTTGATAGTTCATCTACTACAAGGGGAACAAAACCTTCCAAACGAAGCTAACTCTCTTGATTTATTAGTTGAAGAGTGTTTACCTCTAGCTGCTTTATTAGAAGAGTCATCTAGTTTTCCTCATAAACTTGAGGAGATGTTTTTATTACAAAAAAGATTAAATGATGATACAAATGGAACAAATTGGGAATTAGGTATTAATAAATTTGATAAAGAGATAAATTGGCTAAGATGTATACATATGGAAGTATCAGAACTAATAGACTCTACTCCATGGAAACATTGGAAAAACATCTCTGAAGCACCAGATTTAAACAATATCCATGTAGAGTTAGTTGATGTTTGGCATTTTTTAATGAGTTATATCTTACAAGAAACAAATATTCCAAAAGCTGTATCTTTAGTAAATACACACTGTATCTATGAAGCTGTAGAGATTGAAGATATTGATCCTAAGCTTATTGTTAAAGAGGCTGAAAAGTTATCATATATCGCATTTGCAATTGAAACTGGAAACATGCCAGCATTTAGTGGAGTTGAAAGATTTATTGATCAATTTTTTAGATGTTGTAAACTTTCTGGACTTAGTTTTACATGGCTTCAAAAAATTTATATTGGAAAAAATTGTTTAAATAAATTTAGACAAGACAATGGATATAAAGAGGGAACATATATTAAAGTATGGAATAAAAAAGAAGACAATGTTGTTATGTTAGATATATTAGAAGAGATTGAAGACTTAACATTTGATATTGTTTATGATAAACTTCAAGAAATTTATAGTAAATTAGGAAAAACAACAAAATATGATAATCAGTGAAAAAAGTATATTTAAATTAACGGTTTTTATTCCATTAATTTCTGTTATTTTAATCGCTGGTATACTTACATACTCTATTATCTCTTACCAACACACATTTTTAGATGAAGAGTTTATAAAAGAAAAAGACAAATATATCTCTTCTCAAAAACAGTTAATCTCAAATGAGGTAAATAAAGTTGTTGATTTAATTGTTTTTAAAGATGGTACAATAAATGAAAGAGTTCAAAAAGATATAAAAAATGATTCAAACTCTTACTATACAATTATAAACTCAATATATAATAACTACAAAGATACAAAATCAAAAAAAGAGATAATTGATATAATAAAATCAACACTTAGAGATACTAGACTTACAAATGAAAATAGATACTTAAACCTATTTTCTTTAGAGGGGAAAGCTATAATGCTTCCTATACAAGATCATTATGAAGATTTATCAATACTAAATTTTAGAGACCAGCATAATAGTTTTTATATCCAAGACTCTATAACCATAGTAAAAGAATATGGCAAAGGTTATCATTCATTTTATGAAGTAAAACCAAACGTAGAACAATCTAAAGAGTTTTATAAAATAAATTATGTTCAACTTTTTGAACCATTAGATATGATTTTAAGTGTAGGTGTATATCTTGATACGATAAATAAAGAGATAGAAAAAGAGATTTTAGATAGAGCGTCACAAATCAGATTTGGTAAAAAAGGATATATCTATATAGTTGGTGAAAACGGTAAACTTTTAGCACATAGAGATTCAAAACTAATAGGGGTAGATACTTTTAAAATAAAAGATATAAATGGTAAATACTATTTCAAAGATGGATACAACGGTGCAAAACAAAACAATGAGATATATCTAGAATATGTTTCATCATCAAATAAAGACTCATCATCAATGTATAATGCTAAAAAATTAAGTTTTGCTAAATATAACGATAGATATAACTGGGTTATTAGTGCTGGTGTTTATATAGATGATTTAGATAAAGTTCTTTTAGCAAAAAAAGAGGAAAACAAAAAGAACTTCAATCGATTTACTATCTATATTATAATTTTAGCTATTGTTTTATCTGTTATTGTTATTTTTATATCATTTGGATTTGCAGTTAAAATTAAAGGTGCTTTTAGAAACTATCAAAATATGGTAAAAAATAAAGAGAATGAGTTATACCATATCAATAGTTCTCTAGAAGAAACTATTCAACAAGAGTTAAATGATAGTAGAAAAAAAGATGCTCAACTATTACAACAAGCAAGATTTGCATCTCTAGGGGAGATGATTGGGAATATTGCACATCAATGGAGACAACCACTTAGTGCAATTAGTACAATATCCTCAGGGAATATTATCCAAAGTCAAATTGGTCTTTTAAGCGATAAAGATAATACTAAATCATATGAACAAATATTAGGACATGTATCTTTTTTATCTCAAACTATTGATGACTTTAGAAACTACTTAAATAAGTCTGGTGATGAGATAAAAAAGTTTGATATAAATGATACCATTTTAGATGTACTTAAAATTATAGAAATAACATATAAAGACAACAATATAACATTAATTAAAAATTTTAGTGATACACCACTAAGTTGTACAGGTTCTACATCTGAACTTTCTCAAGTGATATTAAATATTTTAAATAATGCAAAAGATATTTTAGTTGAAAAAAATATTGAAAATAAAATTGTTCAAATAGAAACACTAAAAATAGAAGATAACAATATTATCAGGATTTCTGATAATGGTGGTGGGATAGCCAATAATATTATTGAAAAGATATTTGATCCATATTTCACAACTAAACACCAATCCCAAGGTACAGGGATAGGACTTTATATGTCAAAGGATATTATACATACTAAGTTTAATGGTTTTTTAAGTGTTGAAAATATTGATTGGCAATATAAAAATAAAACTTTAAGCGGAGCTTGTTTTATTATTGAGATATAGTATCAGTTTTGATACTATATTTTATTAATTTATAATATTAAATCAATCCCCATTTATTTATAAACTTATCATCAATATCAATGATACCTCTTTTATTTAAATCTTCAATTACACTCGAAGTACATACAACATCATCAGGCCATCTTCTTTTAAAGTTGTCATGTGAGTTTTTATTTGTAGCATCTATACAAACAGTTTGTCCATCTATATAAATATCTCTATTACTATCAATATTATTTACAACTCTCCAGATAAGCATATATGGATTGTTTAAGTCATTGTTTTTTTCATCAACTATTGCTAATATTTTAAAGTACTTAAATAGAGGCTTTAACTCCTCAATAAGATACTTTTGAGTTCTATTTTTTTCTACAGTTATTACAACTATAGGAGATTTTGTATTAGTATAGTATTGTTTTAAACCTTTTATATCTAAAGATATATTTTGCATCTTTTCTAATAACTCTTCATCTTTTAAAATCTCAATACCTAAACTATCAACCTCATCACCAGTACAATCAACCCCTAACTTTCCACCAACTGCAAATTTTGGTGAACTATGATCAAGTGCATCAACAATACCTTTAGTAATAAGTATATTTTCAGTTGTAAATCTATTTAAGATATATGGAATAACCTCCATGCTAGGAAGTTCAGGTGCGTTACTGTCTACAAAAATAGCATGTTTTACAAAACTCATCTGCCCTACTCCCCAAAAAGCATGCATGATTTGTTGAGCATGTCCTGGGTATGCTGTTTTTATTTTTCCTAGAATCAGATTATGAAATACACCATTTTCTGGCATATAGTAGTCTAATAAATCAGGTGCTGTAGTTTGAAGTAAAGGTAAAAATATTCGCTCTGTAGCATGTCCCATATATTTATCTTCTAAAAGCGGCTTACCAACAACGGTAGCTGCAAATGTTGGAGACTTTTTATGTGTAATTGCAGTTACATCCATAAAAGGGTATTCCTCTTCTAATGTGTAGTATCCTGTATGATCACCAAAAGGACCCTCAATTCTAATAGCTTCAGGGTCTACAAACCCCTCTATAACAAAATCAACATCTTTTGGTACATATATATCATTTGTAATTGATTTTACAAGTTGTGCATTTTGTTTTTTAACAAAACCATAAAGCATAAGTTCAAATACTCCAATAGGCAGTGGTGCTTGTCCACACCAAATATACATAGGGTCTCCTCCAACACCAATAGATACAGGCATCTTTTTACCAGCTTTTTTATACTCATGGAAAAAGTGATTACTATCTTTATGTATTTGCCAATGCATCCCTAATGTATGATCATCAAATACTTGAAGTCTATACATACCAACATTGTGCATAGTTCCATCTAAGCTTGTAGTATATACTTGACCCATAGTTATAAAAGGTCCGCCATCTTGCTCCCAAGTTGTTAAAATTGGAAGGTCACTAAGTTTTGCATCTTTTCCTAACTTTATAACTTGTTGACACTCACCTTTACCATTTAAACGTTTTGGAAATACTGATTTTAAATTAAAAAGTTTTCCAAATGTAGACATCTTATCCATAAAACCTTTTGGTGGTTTCATTTTTAATAAACTCTCAATCTCTTTAGCTATCTTATCACCATCACCTATAAAAAGTTCAACCGCTTTTGGTGAACAAAATATATTCATCAGTACAGGGGTAGTAAATGTTTTATTGTTTTTCTTATCTATAGGGTTTGTAAACAATAATGCTTTGCTATCCTCTTTTTTAACCTCTATATATGCTATATGTGGTATCTCCAGATAAATATCTAGTGGTTCATCTATAATTCTTAAAAGATCATTTTCTTTTAAAAGTTCAATAGTTTTATCGTACATTTTATATCCTTATATTTTTTATTTTTTATTTTTAAGTAATCGTTTAAACTCTTGTATTGTTTCTATCTCTCTTAATTGAAGATAGTTATTAAAAGTTCTTTCACCTGATTTTTTTACTTTTAGTTTTATAACTATTTTATTTCCTGTTTTATAAGGCTCTACTCTTAAAACTTTACCTTTAGAAAATATTTTTACAAATTTTTTCTCTTTTACTAAACTACTTGCACCATCTATTTCAAATCCTAAAGTTAAATCAATCTCATCATCAACTTTAAATTTTTTCTTGCCACTTTTTTCATATATCACAATAGATACAAAAGATGCAACTAAAGCAGATACTTCTATAACCTCGTTATAGTAGTGTAAAGAAGCTTTAAAACTTTTATCTACATTTATCCTTTTATAGTTTATATCTCTTTGTTTAAAGTCAATAAACTTAGGGTTTATAAATGTTACTAAATCATCTATTTTACTAAAAACCAATAGTTCAACTTGGATATATTTATCTATATCTTTTAAATATATAATTGTTTGTTTTTCATACCCTATTGATATATTTTGTGAAGCTTGTACCTTTATAGTGATTTCATTGTTTTGTGTACTTACTATTTCACCATTGTTTTGTATTGGTATACCTTTAAATGAGTTGATAAAACTAACATCATTCTTTTTATTTCTCATATTCTCAAGATGATATATACATAAAGGATCGGTTTGTATTGATTTTTCTTTTATTATTATTTTTAAAAGTTTTGATACTAACTTATCTATATCAAATGGTTTAAATATAAATTCATTTATATCTATATCTATACTTTGCAATAACATCATATCATCATTTAATTCTGACAATACAATAATAATTGCATTTGGGTTATATTCTAAAATATCAACAATCATCTCTATAGAATTCTTTTTTTCAAGAACTAAATCTGTTAAAACTATATCTGGGTTATATTTTTTATATTTTAGTATTCCATCTAAACCATTATAAGCATTTAACACATTTGGAAATATTTTATCTAATACCCTTGTTATTTGTTTTTGCAATTGTTTATCATGCTCAATATATATTATTGATAACTCTTTTGACAATGCTTGTAGTTTATGTAGTTTTTTTGGATTCATATATTGTACTTATGGTACCAATAACTTCTCTAATACTTTTTGGATAATTTGATCAGCAGTAATATCACTAGCTAATGCCTCATAACTTAAAATAATTCTATGTCTTAAAACATCTTTAACTGTAAGTGCAATATCAATTGGAGTTACATAATCATTCCCTCTTAAATATGCTCTAGCCTTTACAGCTTTAAACATATCAATAGTTGCACGTGGACTCGCTCCAAACTCTAAATAATCTTTTATCTCTTCTAATCCATAATCTTCTGGCTTTCTTGTAGCAAAAACTATATCTACTATATATCTTTCAAGCTCTTCATCAATATGTACTGCTTTTACTTCATCTTTTATCTTTTGTATATCTTCTGTGTTTAATATTGAATTTATAGTCTCAAATGTACTATTTGCAGCTTTTAATGCTATTTGATACTCTTCCTCTTTTGTATTGTACCCTACAACTATTTTAAACATAAACCTATCTAGTTGAGCTTCAGGTAAACTATACGCACCCTCTTGTTCAACTGGATTTTGTGTTGCTAAAACTAAAAAAGGGTTATCTATTTTATATGTTGTTTCACCTATTGTTACTTGTCTCTCTTGCATAACTTCAAGTAAAGCTGACTGTACTTTTGCTGGTGCTCTATTTATCTCATCTGCTAAAAGTAGATTTGTAAATATTGGACCTTTTTTTATCTTAAAATCACCAGTTTTCATATCATATATTTGAGCACCGATTATATCACTAGGTAACAAGTCTGGGGTAAACTGAACTCTCTTAAAATCAAGGTTTAAAGAACTAGCCATTGCGTTGATTGTTGTAGTCTTTGCAAGCCCAGGAACACCCTCAAGTAAAATATGTCCATTTGTGAATAATCCTATTAAAAGAGCATCTATCATATGCTCTTGACCTATAACCTGCTTTGAAATCTCTTTTTTTATATCTATTATCTTATTTATCATTTTTATTTCTTTTGTTAGTATCTATTTATTTTATCAAAATTATGCAAAATATTAACTAATAATAAATATAAATTGATTTTAGGATATTTATAAGAAATAAAAAGTATAATAATTCAAGATAAAAAAGGGACTTTTAAGTATGAATATTGAAGAAAATAAAAAAGAGATGTTAGATGAATATGTAATTTATACAGAAACAGACTTGGATGGTAAAATAACTTATGCATCAGAAGCATTTATTAAAATAAGTGGCTATTCAAAAGAAGAGTTAATAGGTAAAAACCACAATATTATTAGACACCCTGATATGCCATCTTCTGTATTTGCTGAGTTATGGGAAACTATTAAATCTGGTAAAATATGGAAAGGAACTGTAAAAAATCTAAAAAAAGATGGAAAATACTATATAACCAAAAGTATCATTAGACCACTTTTTAATGAAAACGGTGAACCTGTTGGATATAGCTCAGTAAGGGAAGATATTTCAGATAAAGTAAAAGCAGAAGAGTTTCAAAAAAGACTTGGTCTTTTAGTTAAAGAGACGAAACTAAAACATATCTCAGTAATTGATGAATATAAAAATAAATATGCAGAACAAGAGAAAAAGAACAAAGAGCTCCTTAGACAAATTGACCTTCTTAAAATAGATATTTCTGATTTAAAAACATCTAATAACTTTTTAAAAACAAAGTTAGATAATATAACTCAAAAAACAAGTATGAAAGAGAAACATTTTGAAGGTATTGTTGTTGATAATTCAACTAAACAAAACAAAGGTTAATAAAGTTTATTAACTATTATCTTTTAAAGATAATCCAACTTTGTTTTTTTCTAAATCAACATTTAAAATTCTAATATTTTTAAACTGTTGATTTATGCTCATAACATCACTTAGGTGTGATATTCTTTTATGTGAATATTCGGATATATGTAACATAGCATCATTTTTAAGCCCTATATCTATAAAAGCACCAAAGTCAGTTATATTTCTAACTACTCCACTTACTATATCACCTTGCTTTAACTCTTCAATTGTTTTATTCTCTTGACAAAATGAAACTTGCTCTAACTCATCACGTATATCATACCCTGGTTTTTTTAATTCTTTTAAAATATCTCTTAAACTTTCTATTCCACAATTAAATTTTATAGACAACTCTTTTAATATAATATCATCAACACTATTTAAATCATAATTCTCTTTTAAATAGTTTGCAACATTATAATTTTCTGGATGAATTCCACTATCATCAAGATATGAGATACCATCTTTTATCCTTAAAAATCCCACACTTTGTTCATACGCTTTAGCCCCTACCCCTTTTACTTTTAGAAGTTGTTCTTTTTTCTTAAACCCTTTTATTTTATCTCTATACTCTATAATATTTAAAGCCAACTTTTCACTAATACCAGAAACAAAAGATAAAAGCTTATAAGAAGCAGAGTTTAAATCAACCCCTACTTTATTTACAAGATTAAAAGTAACTGCTGTTAGTTTTAAAGCTAAATCTTTTTGGTTTACATCATGTTGATATTGACCAATACCTAATGACTTAGGATCTATTTTAACCAATGTAGCCATTGGGTCTCTAAGTCTTCCAGCAATAGAGATAGCACCTCTTATTGTAACATCAAGATTAGGATACTCTAAAATAGCAATTTTTGAAGCTGAATAAACAGAAGCACCTATCTCACTTACTACTGCATATTTTACTTTTAATAAGTTTTGTTTTATTAAGTCTGAAATAAATGTTGCAGATTCTTTAGAACCCGTACCATTTCCAATAGCTATTGAAGTAACCTTATATTTGTTTATTAAGTTTAAAACTTTTTTAGATGATTCTTTTATCTGATTATCATTTAAAAGATATATCACACTTGAATCTAAATAGTTTCCATTTTCATCTATGATGGCAAGTTTACAACCAGTTCTAAACCCTGGGTCAATCCCTAAAATAACTTGATTTAGTAATGGTGGAGTAAGTAATAATTCGTTTAAATTTTTTCCAAAAAGTTTTATAGCATCATCACTGGCTTTTTGTTTTAAGTTTGATAATAGTTCCCTTTTTAAAGATGGCAACAATAATCTTTTAAGACCATCAACATAAGCTTTTATAACAAACTCTTTTGAACTATTTACACCCTTTGGTATTTTGTACTGTTTTATTCCATTTATTAAATACTCTTCATCTACTTCAACCTTTAACGTTAATTGCTTCTCGTTTACAGCTCTAAAAATAGCTAAAAGTCTATATGACTTTATCCATTTTGTTTTTTCTTTTATTTCACACAAATTTTTGTACAAACCATTTACTTCAAATGTTTTTGTTTTTTTTGTAATAAGTTGTGAATGATTTTCTAAATTTTTACGTAAAGCATCTTTTGTTCTAATATCTTGTGAATATCTTAATGCAATTATATCCATAGCACCTAATATAGCTTCATCTATAGTTTTAATATTTTGATTTAAAAAACTTTTTGCTTTGTATTTTATATCATCTATGCTATATCTCATAGAAGATATAATATTAGCCAAGCCCTCAAGGTTATTTTTAATAGCATCAGCTGCTCGTGAACTTTTTACACCCTTAAATGGCTCATATATATCTTCTAAAGCAGTAAGAGTAAGAGCATCATCAAGTAAAGTTTTAATTTTTGGAGTTAAAACATCTTTCTCTTTTAATATATTTAAAATATCTTCTTTTCTTTTTATAAGTTTTAAACCATACTCATAAACCTCTTGAAACTTTAATAGTGTCTCATTGTTGGCATTTGATGTCATATCTTTTCTATATCGTGCAATAAATGCTATAGTTGAACCATCTTCAAGCAAAGATATAATATTTTTTATACTTTGCTCATCTAAATCTATTTTACTTTTGATTATATTTATAATTTTTTGCATACTAATTTAATAACCCTCTTTTTCTCATAGCCTTTAATATCTCATAACTCTTACTTACATCATAAGTAGCACTATGATAAGAACTAGGATCAAAATCAATCTCATAGAAAATACATGTCTCATCTAGTTTTGGGTTTTTTATTTTTCCATTTTTATTTAATGCTTTTACAATATTTCTATTCTCTTTCATTGTACAAAAACGATTTTCAAACTCTACAAGCCCATGAAGATGACGAAGTTCAAAACTAATATTATGTGCAACCAAAGTTGTACTACCCTTACAAAACTCTATAAAGTCATTATCATCTTTAAAATATGCACTATATCTAGTATCTTTTCTATATTCTAAAATAGCCTCAGGGGTAAGCTTATGTACTTCATAAGAAAACCTATTTACAGGAAACCTTGATAAATAGTATCTATGAAACTTATCAAGTACAACATACTCATCATCCTTAAATTCAATCTTAACAGCAGCCACCTCAATAACATCATATTGGTTTGTAGTATTTGTCTCAAAGTCTAAAATTATCATCTATATATCACCTTTAAAAAGCGAATTATATCCTAAAAAGACAAATTTTAAAGAATATCAAAATTTAAGCTATATTTAATTGACAAGGAATATTTAATTGGTTATAATCCCGCTACATTTAACAAAGAGATGTTAAATTATTTAGCCAAAGTGTCACGGTAGCTCAGCTGGCTAGAGCGCTGGTCTCATAAGCCGGAGGTCGAGAGTTCAAGTCTCTCTCGTGACACCAT
>JAYEPG010000092.1:0-2435 GCA_034723795.1 Campylobacterota bacterium | reverse complement strand
ATAGGCAACAACATGAAAAACTTCACCACCGTAAAATCTAAACTAAATATTATATCACTTTTGACAATAGTAGGGTTCATTATTTTAGTTTCTCTTATTGCATATTTCTCATCAACACAAAATAAATTCAATAACACAAGTGATAAGTTAACAAAGTTAGAATTAAACATAATCAACCTTTACCATATATCTAAAAATAAAATCATTATTAATAACGAGTTTAAAATTAGATATAATAAAACAAAAAATAATTTCTTAGAACTTGAAGAATCTATGGAAAATTCGAATTTAGATACAACTATATTAAAAAGTTTTAATTCACAACTACTTACAGCACAAAAATCATATAGTAAAGCATATAAAAAACAAAAAGATATAAATGGCAATCTTAAAAAAATGAATAATGCAAAAAATAGGATTAAAAAGATATTTACAAAAGTTTATGATTATAAACTTCTACAATATATGATGAAGTTAGAACTTCATGAAAAGAATTTTTTAATTAGTAAAAAAATTAATTTAAAAGAGGTTCGTAAAATACAATTTAAAATGAGACGCTCAGTAAGAGCATCAGAAAACTTCACAACTAATAAACCTATGCAAAAGCAGATTAATGAGTCAATAATAGAATATAAAAATATGTTAGAGGTTATAGTTAAAGAGCAACAAGAAATTGACAAATTTCAAATAATAGTAAAAGAAGAGTTTAATAAAACATTAAAAATATTATCAAATATAAACAATATAATCAAAAAAGAGATAGATAACAAGTCGGAAACCTTACTAAACACAATTTTAATTATTGCTCTTATAATTGTTGCATCAGAGTTTTTAATAGCAACTTATATATCAAGAGAATTGATTTCAAACTTGAAAGTTGTTCAAAATGGATTAAGAAGTTTTTTTGATGTAATTAACTACAAATCAAATAGTGCCGATGAACTTATTATAAGTAGTAAAGATGAATTCGGGCAAATAGCAGTAGAGATAAACACAAATATTATAAAAAGTGTAAAATTAATAAATCATAATAAAGAGGTACTAGAAGAAGCAAATGATGTTTTACAAAAAGTTGCAAATGGTTTTTATGGGTATAAAATACCACACCATAGCAATGTATCACCAGATGTAAAAGATTTGATAATCAATGTAAATAAAATGCTAGATGAAAGCAAATCTAAATTTGATATATTAAATAGAGCACTTGAAGCATATGGTCAATACAACTTTGAATATACAGTTCCAAAGAAAAATGAAACAGGATTATATGGTGATTTTGGTACATTGGTAGCTAGTACAAAACTTATAGGAAATAATGTATCTGAATTTTTGGCGATTATTTTAAATACAGGAGATAAATTAAATAATGATACTTCGATATTAAGTCAAAGCTCTATAGCGTTATCAGATGCTTCAAATTCTCAAGCAGCATCACTAGAAGAGACATCAGCATCACTTGAAGAGATAACTATAAATATTAAAAAGAACACTCAAAATGTAAACCATATGTCAAAATATGCTAATGAACTATCGGTTGCTTCAAATGAAGGTAAAGAGTTATCAGTCAAAACATCAATATCAATGGATGAGATTAATTCTCAAGTTTGTGCAATAAGTGATTCTATTAAAGTTATAGATCAAATTGCATTTCAAACAAATATTTTATCTTTAAATGCAGCAGTAGAAGCAGCAACTGCTGGTGAAGCTGGAAAAGGATTCGCTGTAGTTGCACAAGAAGTTAGAAACCTTGCAAGTAGAAGTGCTCAAGCTGCCAATGAGATAAAAGATATTGTAAATAAAGCAACTAAAAAAACTGATGAAGGTAAAGTTATAGCAAATGAAATGAATGATGGGTATGAAAAATTAAATAAACGTATAGAGGATACTTTACTAATAATAGATGATGTTGCAAAAGCAAGTAAAGAACAACAAGAGGGTATAGAGCAAATAAATAGTGCAATTACAATACTAGATGAAAATATACAAATAAATGCACAAAATGCACAACATATTTCAAACCTATCTACATCTATTTCATCTTTATCACAAAGTTTAATAAACACATCATCAAACGCTAAATTTAAAGATAAGATTAAAAAACAAGTTTGTGATATTGATTTAGTATATAAGACAGCAGAGTTGAAAAATGAACACATTAGTCTTAAAGCTGATACCTATGCTAAAGTGGGAACATATCAAAAATGGAATATTGATAGTTGTGAAGATTGTAATATGGGAAAATGGATAAAAGAGTGTGAAGAAAATGAGCTTCATTTTGTAAAGTCCAAAGAGTGGAATGAGCTAAAACAGATTCATAATGAAGTTCATAGTTCTGTTCAAAAATATGTTAATATAAATTTTGCAAGAGAAAACAATGATGTACTAAGAGATGTCTCAGCATTAGTAGAGAGTAAAACATTAGGGCTATTTGATAA
>JAYEPG010000091.1:0-2468 GCA_034723795.1 Campylobacterota bacterium | reverse complement strand
ATGATTTTAATGATAGATAACTATGATAGTTTTACTTATAATATTGTTCAATATTGTTTAGAACTAGGTGCAAACTTAAAAGTGATAAGAAATGATGAATTAACAGTTGAAGAGATAAAAGCTTTAAATCCAGAAAAAATAATCATCTCTCCAGGTCCTGCTACTCCAAATGATGCTGGAATTTGCTTAGAGGTTATTGAATCTTTTTCGGACACAACACCTATTTTAGGAATTTGTCTAGGACATCAAAGTATTGCACAAGTTTTTGGTGGTGAAGTAATAAGAGCTCCTAAAATGATGCATGGGAAAACTTCAAAAATTGAAGTTTTATGTGAAGATATACTTTTTAACAATTTGCCAAAACAAATGGTAGAGACTAGATACCACTCTCTTACAGTAAATAAAGAAAATTTACCAGATAATATTACAGTTACATCAAAGAGTTTAGATGATGAAGAGATAATGTCTTTAAAGATTAAAGATAAAGATGTTTATGGAGTTCAGTTTCATCCTGAATCTGTTATGAGTGAATATGGTCATGAAATTATTGATAATTTTTTAAAGTTATCAAATAAAAACTAATAGTTTTAACAAAATGAGTTTAAGTAGATACAATCTAACTTTTTTAGGACTACTTACATTTCATTTTGTCATATTATTTGTAATTAGTGATAGTTTTAGTATATCATACAAAGAGGCTCTTTTATATTTTGGTGATAATACAACAAATGTTTTAACATATATTATACAGTTCTCAACAGCAATTTTAGGGCAAAATGATTTTGCAATAAGAATACCTTTTATACTATTTTATATTGGAAGTTCTATTTTACTTTATCTTTTAACAGAAGATTATTTTAGAAATAAATGGGATAGGTTAATAGCATTATCAATTTTTATGATTTTACCTGGTGTAAATAGTGCAGCACTTTTGGTTAACGAATCTATAGTTGTAATCTTTTCTACACTTTTATATCTTTACCTTTATAAAGTTAATCAAAAAGAGCATTATCTTTTACTTGTTTTGTTTTTATTTATTGATAACTCTTTTGCAATTTTATTTTTAGCTCTATTTCTTTATTCTTTAAAGAAAAAAGACAATACCCTTTTAGTAGTTTCTTTAGTTTTATTTGGTATTTCTATGTCGATGTATGGGTTTGAGATGGGTGGAAGACCAAGGGGATATTTACTTGATACATTTGGTGTGTATGCTACAATATTTTCCCCTTTATTATTTCTCTATTTTTTTTACTCTTTATATCGTGTTGGTTTAAAACATGAAAAAGATATGTATTGGTATATTGCTATTTCATCACTTGGTCTTTCGTTGATATTTTCACTAAGACAAAAGATTGATATTGAAGATTTTGCACCATTTGTTGTAATTGCAATCCCTATTATGGTAAAACTTTTTATGCATAGTTTAAGGGTACGTTTAAAAGAGTTTAGACAGTTTCACTATATTATTGCTTCGGTTAGTTTATTTTTTCTTGTTTTAAATTTCGCTCTATTTTCTTTTAATAAATACATATATTTGTTTATTGAAAATCCAAAAAAACATTTTGCATACGATTTTCATATTGCAAAAGAGTTGTCTTTTAAGTTAAAAGAGTTAGGGATAACAGAAGTCTCTACAAATGATAAAGAGATGGCATTGAGATTAAAATTTTATGGTATAGATAATGGAAAAGATTTTTTTATCACATCTGGAAAAATAGAAGTTGTTGATAAAAATATAATAATAAAATATAATGATAAAGAGGTGGCAAAATTCTTTTTAGTATCGTTGAACACAAATAAAGATTTATCTTTTAAAACTTTAGATAAAATGTAGTTATGAAAATATTATTAGCACCAGCAGAAACAAAAAAAGAGGGTGGAGAGTTTCCCCCATATTGTCAAAATAATTTTAATTTTAAAGATATATTTGATGTAAGAGATGATGTAGTCCAAAACTATGTAAAGTTTATAAAAAATAGTTCAATTGAAGAGTTGTCAAAATGGTTTGGTTTAAAGAACCTAAAAGAGTGTGAAAAGTATTCTGAATCAATTTTACATAAACCAACAATGAAAGCTATACAAAGATACACAGGTGTTGCTTTTGATGCAATAGATTATAATCAATTGGATTTAAATGAGCAACAATATTGTGATGAAAATATTGTTTTATTTTCAAATCTTTTTGGTGTTTTAAAAGCAGATGATTTAATACCTGATTATAAATATAAGCAAGGTTCATCATTACCTCAATTTGATGTTATAAAACATTATAAAGAAAATATCAAAGATTTATTAGATGATTATCTAGGCGATGAGGTTATTGATTTAAGAGCTTCTTATTATGATAAATTTTATAAACCTACTATGCCTACTATTACTTATAAGTTTTTAAAAGATGGAAAAGTTGTAAGTCATTGGGCGAAGCACTATCGTGGTTTAATTGTAAATGAGTTAGCAAAAGCAAATAT
>JAYEPG010000090.1:4163-12318 GCA_034723795.1 Campylobacterota bacterium | reverse complement strand
AAAAAATCATCTGGCTTATCAATTTCTACTTTTTTCATATAAATCCTTCAATATAAATTTTTAAGAATTTTACTTAATTTATACCAAATATCTCATTTAATCTTTTTTCATGTAACTCTTGGTTTGTCATCGGACTTTTATTGTTACGTATTTTTTCAGATTTAGTATCTTTTTTAACTATATCTTCATCAATCATAATATCTTTTATTGTTTTCTTTGTATTATTAAACTTTTTAATTCCATCACTTTTAGAAGGATCAACTATTTCAGGTACTATAAAAAATACTAATTCACTATTTCCATTTTGGAAATTCTTACTTTTAAAAAGTTTACCTAAAATAGGTATATCACCCAATAAAGGTATTTTCCAATAATTTTTTGCATCATTTTGATTTACTAGTCCACCTAAAACTAATGTAGCTCTATTTTTAACTATAACAAAAGTATTAACAGCCTGATTAGTAAAAGCAGGTATACCATCAACTTGTCGTGACCAATCAATCTTGTCTTGTCTTGTTGTTATTGTCATATCAACATATTCACCATTAATAACATTATTTACTTGAACCTCAAGCTTCAACCCATAATCAATCTCTTTAAGATATGTAGATGGTAAACCTTCTGAAGTAGTAGTTTGTGTTTTAACATATATCTTACCTCCTGAATGAAATACAGACTTTTTATTTTCTAGTGTTATCAATTCAGTTTCATCTAATATTGTAGCTACCCCATTTGATGAAAGATAATTTAATGTTAAACCTGCATTAAACTTACTACCTAAATAATTAGCTCCTGCTGCAAGTCCACCTGTTAAAGTTACTGAACTATCCACAGTACTAGCAAGACTTGGGATAAAAGAACCATCATATGGTGATATATTTGAAGGATGATTATAATTAGGATTGATATAGTTTTTATACCCTAAAGTCCAATTATTTTGAATATCTAAACTATTATCATTATTTATCTCAGTCACATAAAGTTTAATTCTAATCATTTTATTTGGTTTTCGTACCTCTAAAAGATTTATCATATTTTTTTTAATATCTACCCCAGCACTCTGAAAAAGTTTTACTATTTTATCTTTCTCTTTTGTATCTGATGCATAACCTTTTAATATAACTTTACCATTTGCTTGATGCACATCTATATCTTTATTTATAGCCTTTATAACTTCAATAATTTTAGAGTAATTTCTTACAATACTCACCTCATTTAAAAGTGTTGATTTATCAACAAATGTTATTAATAACTTACTATAACCCAACTCTTTAGCATAAAGTTTAATAGTTTGTAATGGTTTCTTTTTATTTTTTATAAAAAGCACCTCTATTTTTTTACTATCACTTACTAACACATCTTTTATCTGTTTATTAAACTCTAGCACTTTAAAATCACTTTTTACTAAAGTAATTCTCTTACCCTCTTTATCTTTAATCATAAAATCAGCATCTGCTTGTAAAGATGTAAATACTAAAAATAATACTAATATTATATTTTTCATGTTTTCCCCTTTTATTGTTTAATAAGTGTTAAATCACACTCAATCTCATCAGAGCCTCTATCATTAAAAACGACTCTTCTACTTTGCATATTTGTAACTGGATCCAAAACTTTTGTATCATCATATGAAGTATATATATTAAATATAACTTGATATGTACCCGATGTAGTTGTTGCACAAGTAATATCAATAGCATCAATACTGGCAAAATATGGACTTTTCATATTATTTAGCTTATCAGCTATGTCAGTAGTTGATTCATCAAGAGCAACCATCCTTGCTCCATACTCTGACATCAGGTCAAGGTTACCTTTTATTCTCATAACACTAGAATAATCAATAACCAAAAATAAAAATGTTACAAAGCCTATAAATATAATCAACCACATTAAGATTTGATCTATATAAGCTTTAACCATTCTATTTATTTTATTTTGTTCCATTTTAACTTCTTATTTGCATTCTGCGGACTTATTTTAGATACCTCATTGATGTGTACATATGAGCCATCACAAGTTTCATACCAGTTAGGATTTACCATTCTATTATATGGTATAAGATAATTTCGGTAAACAACTCTTTTAATTTTAGATCTAACTGATGTAGATTTTCTTAAATATACATTTTTAGATACTCCAATAAGTAACTTTTCTCTATTTAAACATTGTTTTGCAATATCAACTTTTATTGTAGTTGTTGCTGATTGTGCAACTTTATTTGTATCTGCATATCTAATTGTACCACTTGCAATTTTATTATAATTTCTAGGTATATACCATTTTACAGGATAAACTCTTTTTCTAATTTTTTTAGTACCTTTTTTAGATACAACTTTTACTTCTGGTTCTTTTTTCTTAACATCTTTTTTTGAAACAGGTGGTTTTGTTTTTACCATCCAAAGTTGTTTACCTTTGTTATAATCTTCAATTAAATTTAAAATAACTTTACTTTGTATATCTAAAACCATCTCGTTTGCAAAAACTGTTACAGTTTGAACTGTAGGCTTTGCACCTTTTTTCTTACTTTTTACCTGCTTTTTAACACTTCTAAAAGATTTGCTAACTGTTTTTCCTTTTTCAAGAAAACCTATAACTTTAATATTGTTGGCAACATATTGAACATTGTAGTTCATATTTTTCTTACCAGCAACATCAGGATAAACAGAAATAATCTTTATATAATCACCTTGGACTAAAGAGTAATTAGGATTTACAAATAAACCAAAATCAATATTATAACTATTGTTTTTATAAACCATTAAGTCTTTAATACCATTATCAATTTTATTTGCAAGCTTCTCTTTTCTGAACATATCATTTTTATATATATTCTCTTTTGCAACTTTTCCAATAATAGCTTTCTTTAATAAAGGAGTTGTCAAAATATACTTCTTTTGTATTTTGAGCTCTTTTACATCAGTTTTTTTAATAACTACATTCTTTTTTATATCCTTAGCAGCAACATATACTACTCTTACTTGATTGTTCATAATTATTGTTTTTTGATGCTTATCATAAAAATAATATGCGGCACCAAGTGCGGACAACAGTAACGATAATAGTGCTAACATAATAGCAATTTGTTTATTGAATTCCATCTTATTCTATCCTTTTTTTAAAATCCAGTTGCTATAGCGCCTGATTGCATTGGAAATACAACGAAAGCACCAACAGCAGGTAAAATAAATACAAATATAACAATCATTAAATACATATTTAATGTACTTACTTTACCTTTAATTTGATAAAACTTATCTTGTCTCATCTCTTCTGACTGAGTTGTAAATATATTTTTTACACCTATTCCCGTCTCTTCACTTAAAATTAAAAAATCTACAATTTTTCCCATCTGTTCACTGTCAACCCTTTTTTTTAAATTTTCATAAGCTTCTTTAGTACTATAGTTTGTCATCTCATACTCAAGTATACCTATCTCACGAAGTAATTCATCATCAATAATATTTTTAGCTTTTGTTGAAACAGTAAAAAATGAGTTTTTTAAACTACCACCAGCTTCTAAAATAACATTAACCAAATCTAAAAAAGTACCTAAATCATTATCGATTTTTTCTATTCTTTCTGCTTTGGCTATAGATATATAAATATTTCCACCAAAGACAATACATAAAACACCAACTACAATTGCAATAATACCAATCATTTTAGAAAATAACATTGGAATTGAAATCATAACAATCAACCCTATTATAACAAATAAAACTCTTGCTTCATTATACTCTTTATGTGTTATACCAGCTTGAATTAAACTTTGATTTAATTTATTAGCACTACCCGAACTATTTTTAAACTGGTTAACCACTGTTGCAATATCAAGTTTAGATAATAACACAATAAATTTATGTCTTTTATACTTTTTAATAAAATATAAAATACCAACAACTAATAAAATCAATATAACGGGAGCAAATAAAATAACCATCCACATAATTTAATCCTTAATTTTCGTCATCATTTTGTTAACAAATAAACCAAAGGCGACCCATATAACAATAAAAAACATTTGTAATTTTCCATTATCAGTTCCAAAAAAATGTGCATTTAATGCACCTTCAAATACACTATTCATCTGAAAATATAAACCAACTGTTATTGCTATAATCATATATGTTCCAATTTTAATCTCTTTTGTTGAGGAGGTAATCTCTTGTTTTATCGTACCTTGATCATGCAATGTTTTCCTTAACGTTTCTAATGTATTTGAAAACTTACCACCTGATTCTCTACCTATAGATATTACAAGGTAAAAAATACGTAACTCTTTAGATTCAACAAGTTTAAACATTTTCTCAAAAGACTTCTCTTCACCAATTATCTCTTTCTCTTTAATATATATTGAAAAAACTTCTTGAGTAAACTTAGAACGTGAAGTATAAATAGACTTTTTTAAAGCTTGTTCAAAACCAACTCCACTTTTCATCATACTTGTTACTTTATCTATAACACCTTTTAAACCAAAGTTAAAATCCTCTTGTCTATTTGATATTATTTTTTCTAAAACCAAAAATGGAAATAAAGCAAAAATTATTGCTGTTACTACAAATGCAATAGGTGAAAGCATAACTATATATACAAAAAAACCAACTAATAATCCAAAGGCAATAGATATAAAATAAAATATATACTCAGCATAAATATATGAAAAACCACCATAGTTAAGCTTTCTTTTTATTACGCTAGAGGTATCAGTTATATCAACTTTCTTTTTTTTATCATCTAAAATATACCCAGATGAATCAGATAACATATCAACTATAATACGTTTTTTATTTGATTCTCGATATAAATAATATACAAAATATATTGATAATACTGCTAACAATGGTATTAAAATTATAAATATTATTATCGTATAATCATACATAACTATTACCCTTTAATCACAATATCTTGAAAATGTGGCCATTTATGGAATAACTGAGAATCTTTTCTTACAAACTCATCTAAATGTTCATCTTTCCAACCACACATTTTTGATGGCAAATCTCTTCTTAACTCATCAATTAACATCTGCTTTGTCATCTCAAAGTCTGGATTAAAAACCCTTTTATCAATATCAACACCAAACATATTCATCTGCTCCACAGTTCTACTTGGAGTTGCTAAAGCTTTAAATTCACCTTTTGTTTTTTTCAAATCCGATGTATCTCTTTCAAATTTAAAAATATCATTTAAAGATATAACTCCATTATCCTCCATCCTTTTTTCAATTTCAGATATTGCTATTACTTTTCTTGAACCATCAGGAAAACGAACTAATTGAACTAAAACATCAATAGCAGAAACAACCTGAGACCGTATAAAACCTACACTTGCAGTTGGTCTAGCTTCTAAATACATATTTTCAACCCTTACAAGTGCTTCTTTTGTACTATCAGCATGTACTGTTGTCATAGAACCTGGATGTCCAGTATTCATAGCATTTAACATAACAACAATTTCAGCTCCTCTACACTCACCAACAATAATCCTTCTTGGACTAGATCTTAATGCAGATCTAAGTAAGAAATCCAATGTAATAGCACCTTTTCCCTCTTCATTTGCCATTCTTGCTTCATAAGAACGAACCAAGTGACATGGCATTTGAGGTTGCATCTCTTTTGTATCTTCAATTACCATAAGCTGTTCATTATCTTCAATAAATCTTGTAATTGCATTTAAAAATGTTGTTTTACCACTTGATGTACCACCTGATACAATTATATTACATTTACCTTTTGCAAGTTTTATTAAAAAATATGCCATTTTATAATCCATTTGACCAGATTCTATTAGCACCTCTAATAACAATGGAAGGTCATTAAACTTTCTTATTGTTATACAACTACCCTCATTTGCAGCAATAGGTGGGATTTGTACTTCAACCCTTGAACCATCATGTAATTTACTAGATATAATAGGATGAGCTTCATCAATTTTTCTATTATTTTGAGCCAACATCTTATCAATAACTTTTCGTAACTCCTCTTCAGTTCTAAACTTCATAGGGGTAACTAAAGTTTTACCATTATAAATAATATCAATATAATCTTTAGTATTTACAATAACATCATTTAATCCATCTCTTGCAATCTCAAATAGTGTTGTAATAACTCCAAGTCCAATAATATTATTTGTAACATACTGCATAATATCTTCTAATGTTTTTTTATCCAAAGCTCTACAATCTGGAAAACTCAATACGAACTCAGGTAGAACCTCTTCTAAACTATCTCTAGTTATTTTTTTATCTGATTTTAAATTTAATAAAAACTGGTCATTTACATTGTAAGCAATATTCATTAAGTTTGAATCATAATACATTTCTGGAAATTTTAAAACGTCACTACTTGTAGTTGATTGTGTTTTTTTAATCTTAGCTTGAGTATCAGAAAGTGTATATGTTGATTTATCAGTCTCTTCAACTAAACCAACATCCACATCAACTTTTTGTTCCTCATCTTCAATTATATCTCTTAATGTTCTCATAAAGAATCCTTACTTAAAAAATGAAAATAGTGATTTAGATTTTTTCTCACCATTTCTTCTTGCTTTTCTTTGCTCTTCATTAAAAAAGTTTTTACTTTTTAAAATATCTTCTAGTTTATCAACAAAAGCGGAATGAGGATGTGAATCTGTTGCCAACTCACAATAGTTCCAACAATGCCCTAATGTAGAATAATCATTTGGAATTCTTATCATATAATCATCACCAGTTGTATTTAAAATTGATGTTACATCTGAAACTGATATTGCATTTACTGAATCATATCTATTAACCATAAAAGATACTTTATCTTTTAACCCTGCTCTTTTAATCAAAGAGAAGAAAGTTTTTAGTTTTGAAATATGAGGTAATGACATCTCTGTAATAACCCATAATTCATTTACAATATCATAAATTGTTGTATTTAGAGGTGTTGCATTTGCTTCACCTGTATCAATAATAATAAAGTTAAACTCTTCACTTGCTTTTGATATATAGTTAAGAAGTTTTTCTATAAACACATCTTTTTCTAAAAAATCACTATCAATATGTTTTTGAATACCATTTATAGAATAAAAATTTTCCCTTACCTTTACTAAACCATTTTTAAGATGTTTTTCTATATCAAACTCTGCACTATTTACAAGATCAATAATCGTTTTCTTTGGAAGTGGATTTTGCCCTAAGAAAAGATTACTTATAGCTTTTGTAGCAGAAAGATCAATAAATAAAACATTTTTATCATGATTCCTTTTTGCTAACATATTTGCAGTATTCATGGCTATAGTTGTTGTACCAATACCACCTGTAATACCTGATATTGCTATAATCTTATTTTTACTGATATATTTATTTTGTATTTGGTTTTTTGTTTCAACAATTATACTTTTTAATTGTTCTGGCAAAAATTCATCTTTTGATAAATATTTATATACATTTAACTGTCCACAAAATAAAGATGTATCATAATCACTTGGTCCAATTACAAATAAGAACTCATTTAGTTTTTTTAATAACTCCTCATCCATTCTTAAAAGCGAACTATCCTCAACACAATAAACCAAAATACTTTTTTTGATTTTTTCTTTTAAAATTTCATGTATTGAAGAGATTGTTGTCTCTACTGATATATTTGCATTTAATAATATACCTAAACTATTTTCTAACCTATGTGCAAACTGTGTAGAGTTTTCATCAGTAATAATATATAAATCCAATGCTGACTCTTGAGAAAGTAACTCTTTAGATAAAGAGAATCTTTTTCGTAATGCCTCTTTAATTTTTATAAAAAGTTCCGATATAGTTTCTGATGTTCCGGGGTCTTCATCGAATGTAATCATTCCATAAATTGTTTCATTTTCTTCAATAACAACTGAATAGTTATTATCAGATACTCCATGCGAAATAGAATCATCAACAAACTTTTTTTGACTATCTACACTAAAATCATATACAAAGTCATTTAAGTCATAATCATATTCAAAGAAAGATAGTTTATCTATATTTGAAAACAATACATAATATTTAAGAACCTCTACAAGGTTTTCATTTCTAATATCCAACTCTTTTTGTTCATTTATTTTTCCATGGTATCCATCTAGTGTCATTTTATTTCCCCTATTATAATATTATTCATTTTACTAATTACCTTCTAAATATGTATCATTT
>JAYEPG010000090.1:0-4063 GCA_034723795.1 Campylobacterota bacterium | reverse complement strand
GGTAAAAAATCATCAACTTCATCTAAAGGTGTACTTAAAATCTGTGCAGTAGACTTAATCTCTTCAAATACAAATTGATCCTTGCCTAAAAATTTATACCAAAAATTATCATGCTGATAGTTTGTAATAATAGCCGATACAATACCTCCACACTCAGGATTTGTAGAACAATCTGTAGATACAGTACATCCAACATCACCTTTAAAACACCAACTATATGTCATATAATCTGAAGCATCACTACCTAAGTTACTATTATCTAAAATATTATTTGCAACATCTTCCGCTATTGTAACGGGGTTTAGTTCATATTGATTTATATTATATGATTTAGACAGAGCTAACGCTGTACTATCTGTTATTTTTTTTAAATTAAAATATTTGTTTTTCCATACAATATCATCCGATGTTGTAGATAAAAAAACTACAATACTAGAAATCAATATAAAACCAAGTAATATAATATTTATAAATGCTTTTTTCTCATAGCTCTCTCCCTCTTTAATTTATTAATTTTACGGTACTTTTTGTAGTAGGTAATACTTCAAAGTTTATTGTAAAAAGTTCATTCTTATTACAGGTATTAGAATCACTTGCCCATATCATATCACTAAATACATCCCCAGTTAAATCATTTAATTTATCCACAAATGTACATATGATAGATGGCATACAAAATCCCATAAAAGGATCTTTACAACACTGGGCACATGCTACACTATTCATAGTTATAGGTAATAACTTCTGCACAACTGGTTCATCAGCCGTACTTTCACAATCTAAAACAACTATTGTCATATCTTTTTTTTCAAATCCATCTATACCAAAAGATTGTGATATTTGCTTAACATCATTATTAATATCCTCAGATAAAACTGAAACTATTGATACTACGTCTTTAGTTACATCAAAGTCACTAGTTTTATCTTTGATTACATCATCAACTAAGTTTTTTAAATGAGCAAAAGATGACTGACCACCACTTGGGTCATATAAACCAAAAAAACCAACATAATCATCATCTTGATATAAATCATAAGCTTTTAATAAAAAATCAAACTCATCACCATCATTATATTCATTTTCACAACCATTCACAGCAAGAGGGACAAAGTTTCCTACTTGTTCCAATGGACTATCTATCATCTGTGCTTGAGATTCAACAGATTTAAATATAAATTCATCTTTCCCTAAAAATTTATACCAAAAACTTTTGTGTTTGTAGTTTGTGATTGTTGCTTTTACACTATTAGGTTCAGAATCAAAATCCCAAGTATACGTAATATAATCTAAAGCATCTCTACCTAACTTACTATTTGAAAGTATTCCATTTGCTATATCTTGAGCATCTTGAACACTATTGTGTTCATTATAGTGTTTTGCAAGTGCTAACACTGAATTATCAGTTATTTTTTTTAAATTAAAATATTTATTTTTCCAAGTAATATCATCAGCTGTAGTAGAAACAAATACCACCACACTAGAAATAAGTATAAAGCCTAACAAAATAATATTTATAAATGCTTTTTTTTTCATACTCTTCCTCACTTTCTAATTTTAAGGATAAACACCTAAAGAAAACAACAACTCAACAATAATTACTGCAATAAACATTGCAGGAACCATAGGGGCTACTCTTCTTCTTTTATAATACTGTTTATAAACTAAAAATATTGTTTGAACCAACCCAGTTACTAACAAAAACATAGGAAAAAGTATCGGATTTAAATATATGGCTACTAACATCATATATTTTATATCCCCACCACCTAATATCATAGTTGGTTTTAACAACATTAATATAATAAAAAATAACAACACTAAAATAGATACTACAAATGAGTATATATTCAATTGTTGTTCAAAATATCCAAAAAACATCAACAATAAAAAACAAGTTGATAAAATAACATTTGGAACAATAAATCTTTTACGGTCAAAATATGAAAGTAAAAATGAAAACAGATAAAACGTAAAACCAAACATAATTTAAAAGTACCTAGTGGCTAGAACACCACTAGATAACTTAATACTAATAAAACCTATGAACCAGCAATAACTGAATCAACACTACCAGTAGCCGCCGTAGTCATCTTATCACTTTCTGTACCCATCCAGTTTGCTAAACCAATAACCGCAGCAACACCAATAACTACTAATAATAATGTTACAAGGATTTTATCCATTGCACCTTTTTCACTTTTTAATCTTCTTTTTAAAAACTCTAACATTTTTAACTCCTTTTTATATATATTGAATTGTATCAAAAATGTGTCATACACAAATAAACACAATAGAAACAACTCTTTGTAACATAAATGCAATTGCACATTTATAATACACAACAACCTACTCTAAACGAATAAATATGTAAATGATTGGGGAAGGGAAACCTTGAGAACTATATTATTTTGAAGCAATTAAATCGTAATATAAATACCACTTAAATCAAAGTAAATAATTATAATGCAACTCGACTATCTTCAAAACAAAGACTGGTAGCTTTCCGTCCTTACTTCACAATAAGTTTGGCCAATCTATTTAACTTTTATATTGTCACATATAAATACTTAAATAATTATAAAGTCACTAGTTTATTACAATTTAATCATAAATTTTATTATTTAATAATACTATTCCGGGACTATATTGCTTATATAACTCTTTATTAAGTAATTCTTCTTTGGTAAAAGCAATTCTTTTTTTATCTTCTATTGCTTTTTTTAAATATATAAAGTTCAATATAAGTATTAAACTAATTATTGTATAAACAAATAATTTCGTATATATATTACTTCTTTTATCTACATTATTTCTATCAATATTTTTAAAATAGCTATTATTTAATAATATAAATAGATACATTAATAATATTGTTGACAATGGTGTTATATATAGTCCACTAACTTGAGAATGTATTACTACACTTATTGATATAAACATTAAATATGTATGCTTTACAGTTTGTTTTGATTTATATATACTCCATAATTTAACTAAATAATACAATGAGATTATTGTAAATAAAATCAATCCAAAAGTACCAAAACCTAAGAATATATATAAAAATAGATTATGAGGATGTAGATGCTTAGTAACTGCTAAATCTTGTGAAGCAAAACCAATTGAGTTAAACATATGGTTTAAGTCAAAAATATATGGTAAAATTGTTGTATATATAAATTTTCTACCATTACTACTAAATGTTTCTAAATGATTACTAAAAATTTGTTGAGAAGAGTCAATTAAAATAAAGTTTATAAAATAAAATATCAAATAACTAATAACACCAATAATAAATAGTTGTAATATTTGTCTCTTTATATCTTTAGTTGTACTAAAATATATAATAACTGATGCTATAAACAATGAATAAAGTGAACCTCTTGCACCACTAAAAAAAAGCATATAAAAATTAATAAATAGTAAAAACAATACTAAATATCTTATGTTTTTTAGTCCATTTATAAAAAAAGCGTAAAGCAATACAGGTATAAATATAGTTTGTAGTTGATTTAAAAATCTTCTATTATCAAAAAATATATTTAAAGATTTGTATAAACTACCATTATCCCAAGTAGCTAAAAAATGTAAAAAAAGATAACTAAAAATTAAAATATTAATAAAAACAATAGTATATATAAATTTTACAACTGATATATGTTTATTATTAAAGTAAATAAATAAAACAATAAAAATAGTTAAAAGGTATGAGATACTTATTAAAACTTGTTGATTAAACTCTAAAGCAGTATTTATATAAGGGGAATAGTAACTTTGAAATAAGGGTATTAAAAATAATATAAGTAATATTTTGAACTTTAACAGCGTGTTTTTTATAAGATTAAAATTATAAAATAGATTATAAAGTACAATAAATGATAACGCTACATTTATAGATATTCTTGTAGTAGTATATGAACTAGCAAAAAATAGAGATAATGTCATATGACTTAAAAATAAAATGATAATTAATGTAGGGAAATTTATATTAAATCTATTTATCAAAATACTCTCCTACAAATACAATAATACAGGAGATAAGTTATCTCCTGTATTGAAA
>JAYEPG010000089.1:0-12398 GCA_034723795.1 Campylobacterota bacterium | reverse complement strand
CACCACAAGTTGTAGAGCCTATGATTTTTGCATTTGGTAGGTATAATAATATATTATCAATTAAAGTTAAAATATAATTTTTATCATTGTGTGAAGTGAAAATTTGAATTAACAAATTATCATCCTTTTTAAGATGATTATCTTTAATAAATATCTCCAAGTTTTGTGGAGTTTTATACTCTAGTGTTAATGTTGTCATTTATTATTTTCCATTGAGACTATTTTACTACTTTTCATTGGGACTATTTTACTACCTATAATCTTAATTGTATCTAAATAATGGTAATAATTATCTTGAATATTTAATCTTTTAGTTTAAGTTATCTGTTGTATAATCATAAAAAATCTTTAATAGATTAATACAAGGGTAATAAATGGCAAAATCAAAAGAACACAGTTTTGATATATCAGCAAAGCTAGATATGCAAGAGATGAAAAATGCAATTGTACAAGCTCAAAAAGAGGTTGACAATAGATATGATTTTAAAGGTATTGAAAAAGAGATAGATTTAAATATGGGTGCTAAAGTTTTATCTCTTTTAAGTGGTAGTGATAATAAAATTGATGCTATGAAAGATATTTTAATCTCTAAAATGAATAAAAGAGGGGTATCTATAAACTCACTTGAAGAGTTAAAAAGTGAAGATGCAAGTGGAAACAATAGAAAATTTTCTTATAAAATTGTTGATACAATAGAATCTGATGAAGCAAAAATAATCCAAAAAGAGATTAAAGGTTTAAAACTAAAAGTTACAGCTGTAAACCAAGGTGAAGAGATAAGAGTAAGCGGAAAAAAACTTGATGATTTACAAAAAGTGATGGCTCATCTTAAAACATTAGAATTAAAAGCTCCATTAGTATTTGATAACTTTAGATAGATGTCAATAATAAGTATAAAAGATTTATCATTTGGATATGAAAAAGATTTAGTTTTAGAAAATATAAATCTTAACGTAGAGAAAAAAGATTTTTTAGCAATAATTGGTCCAAATGGTGGTGGTAAATCTACTTTATTAAAACTAATCTTAGGCGTAAATAAGATTAAAACCGGTCATATGAAAATATATGATAAAGAGATAACTTCTACTATTACCTCATTTGGGTATGTTCCACAAAATACCAATATAAATACTGACTTTCCAATAAAAGTTTTAGAAGTTGTATTGATGGGACATGTTCAATCAAACA
This sequence comes from Campylobacterota bacterium, assembly GCA_034723795.1. Taxonomy (GTDB): domain Bacteria; phylum Campylobacterota; class Campylobacteria; order Campylobacterales; family Arcobacteraceae; genus JAIOSF01. The sequence continues at coordinate 11,210 of JAYEPG010000089.1, read as the reverse complement.
AACCACTTTTTGGTTATGGAAAAAAAGAAAAAGCTTGTGCTATGGGATCTTTAGCAAAAGTTGGCATGGAAGAGTTTGCAAATAAAAGAATTGGTTCCTTATCAGGAGGTCAGAGACAAAGAGTTATGATAGCACGAGCATTATGTTCAAATACTGATGTACTAATTTTAGATGAACCAACATCAAGTATTGATGTTGAAGGACAAAGGCAAATTTATGACTTATTAAAAGTATTAAATGAAACAATAACTATCATTGTTGTTAGTCATGATATATCTATTATATTAAATTATGCTACAAAAGTAGCACATGTAAATAAAACATTGACTTTTCATGATGTAAAAAATAAAAAAGAGTTTGGACAAAATAGTTCTTTTGATGTCTCTGATGAACATTTTTGTGAAGTTGAACTCTTACAAATGTTAAATGATGGAAGTAGAAAAAAGAGTTGTAAATGTTAGATGCACTAAATTATGAGTTTATACAAAATGCAATTATAGCTGGACTTTTAGTTAGTTTTGCTAGTGGAATTATTGGTTCGTTAATAGTTGTCAATCGTATGGTATTTTTAGCAGGTGGAATTGCCCATACATCTTATGGTGGGATTGGTGTTGCTGTATATTTTGGATTTCCAATATTTTTAGGAGCATCTCTTTTTGCAGTTAGTGCAGCACTTCTAATGGCATATATCACTTTAAATGAAAGAAATAGGATAGATACTTTTATTGGTCTTATATGGGCTGTAGGTATGGCTATAGGTATTATATTAATTGATTTAGCACCAGGATACAATGTAGACCTGATGAGTTATCTTTTTGGTTCAATATTAGCTGTTAGCAATGAAGATATATATGTAATGGTAGGATTATTAGCAATAATAGTTCTTGTGATTGTTTTTTGGTATAGAGAGATACTAGCTGTATCTTATGATAGTGAATATGCAAGTTTAAGAGGTATAAATGTTAAACTATTTTATACAATAATATTAGTTTTATCTGCTTTGACTGTTGTAGTTGCTATTAAAGTTGTTGGGCTTATTTTAGTTATTGCACTTTTAACTATACCAATTTATATAGCAGAAAAATTGTCTGATTCACTTGGATCGATGATGTTTGTATCTGGTGTATTATCTTCTATATTTACTTTATTGGGCTTGTGGTTATCATATAATTATGATCTTACTTCAGGTGCTAGTATAATAATAGTTAGTGCATTATCTTTAGGTCTTTTTTTATTAGGAAATAAGCTAGTTAAATATAGTTATTAGATATAATATTCAAAATATATAAATATATAGGATGAAAATGTTTGATAAAAGTATAAAAGCGTATGAAGAAGCAAAGTGTGTAATCCCTGGTGGGGTTGATTCTCCTGTTAGAGCATTTGGTGGTGTGATTGGTACTCCTCCGTTTATTGCAAAAGGCAAAGGTAGTTATATGTACGATGTTGATGGTAACAAATACCTTGACTTTGTACAAAGCTGGGGTCCGCTTATCTTTGGACATGGTGATAAAGATATTGAAAAAGAGGTTGTTAAAACAGCTAAAAAAGGTCTTTCTTTTGGAGCACCTACTGAACTTGAAACAAAACTAGCATCTGAAATAGTTGATATGTTTGATAATATTGATCAAGTTAGATTTGTTAGTAGTGGTACAGAAGCTGTTATGAGTGCTATAAGAGTTGCTCGTGGTGTAACTAAAAGAGATAATATTATTAAATTTGAGGGTTGTTATCATGGTCATAGTGATTCACTTTTAGTAAGTGCAGGAAGTGGTATGGCTACATTTGGAGCACCAAGTTCTCCTGGAGTTCCTGCTGATTTAGTAAAACATACAATCTTAAGTGAATATAACAATATCAAACAACTTAAAAAATGTTTTAAAGAATCTTCTGATATTGCTTGTATTATTATTGAGCCAATTGCTGGAAATATGGGACTAGTTCCTGCTTCAGCTGAGTTCTTAAAAGCTTGTAGAAAACTTTGTGATAAACATGGTGCATTATTAATTTTTGATGAGGTTATGTCTGGATTTAGAGCTTCTTTAAAAGGTGCACAAGGAGTTGTTGATACAAAGCCTGATATTGTTACTTTTGGAAAAGTTATTGGTGCAGGTATGCCTGTAGGTGCATTTGCTTCAAGAAGTGAAATTATGGATCAGCTTAGTCCAAATGGTGCTATATACCAAGCAGGAACTTTAAGTGGAAACCCTGTTGCTATGGCTGCAGGACTTAAATCTCTTCAAAAACTAAAAGCAGATAAAAAAATCTATAAAAGATTAAATAACAAAGCAGTTAGATTAACTTCTGGACTTAAAAAAGTAGCTAAAAAGAATAACATTCCACTTCAAGTAGATACAAGAGGTTCTATGTTTGGATTTTTCTTTTGTGATACTATGCCTACAAATATGAAAGAGGTTGGAGAGTGTGATTTTGAAAGATTTGCAACTTTTCATAATGAGATGTTAAAAAAAGGTTTTTATTTTGCTTGTAGTCAATATGAAGCAGGATTTATCTGTGATACTATGACAGATTCTGATATTGATGCTACAATCAAAGCTGCATCAAAAGTTATGGCAAAATTATAAAATAAATAAATTAAAATTAGGGGATTAAAAATGATAAAACATATAGTATTATTTAAACTTTCAGAAGATGGTTTAAAACAAAAAGATTTAATAGTTGAGAAGTTAAATTCCCTTAAAGGTGATATTGATTTTGTTAGAGTCTTAGAGGTTGGTATTAACTTTGCACAAGAAGATAGAGCATTTGATATTTCATTAACAGTTATTCTTGATAGTAAAGAAGCGTTAAATAATTATGCTACACATGAAAAACATATTCCTGTAGTTGAGTTTATTAAATCACTTGGAACTGAATCTAAAGTTGTAGACTATGAGATAGCAAAAGCACCTGTAGGTGAATTTGGAAATGCTAGTATTGTTAAAAAAGCAAATCAGTACTTTGATGGTCAAGTTACAAGTAGAACTGTAATTGAAGCTGATGGAAATATAAAAACTTTAGGTATTATGATGCCTGGAACTTATACGTTTGGTACTGAAGCAGCTGAGCATATGGAGATACTTGCTGGTCATGTTGAAGTTGAGTTTCCTGATGATAGTAATGTTGAAACAATAAAAGGTGGAGAGTACTTTGAAGTGCCTGCTAACTCTAGTTTTGATATAAAAGTATTAGAAGTTACAGATTATTGTTGTACATATATTAAATAGAATTAGTTATGTCTGAAATAGAAAATCAAAATAATAATAAAAACCTTGAAGAGGATGTAAAAGAGGAACCAAAACACAAAGACAAACTAGAAGCCCTAGATAATATGTCTTTGGGTATATCTATAGTTGTAGCAATCGCACTTGGTGTTGGTATTGGACTTCTTCTTAAAAGTTGGACAGGATACACTTGGACTTTATGGCTTGGTGTTGGTTATGGTGTAGCAGCAGCTGTTTTAAATGTACAAAAAGCTTATAAGAGAGCAAAAAAAGATTTAGATAAATTAGCCGAAGATCCAAAGTATAAATATGGAAAAGATCATGGATATGATTATAGTGCCGATGATGAGTATAATGCGAAATAAAGCAATAAAAATATTTATTATTGTAGATTTAGGTGTAATATTATTTTGTGTTTTAAGCGGTCACATGGATTGGTTAATAAACACACAAATTGCTTTTTTTAGTTCTTTAATGGTTACAATTGGCTCTTATCTTGGTTATCAAAAAAATGTCCAAGCTAGAGCGCAAGAGCATATAAATGAAGATGATAACTATGATGAACTTGATAAGATGGATGATAAATATGATTTATACTCTCCAGAAGTTGAGCAAATTGAAGTTAAAGAGCCAACAGCTCAAGAGATTAAAGATGCTATGAAACCGATAAAGCAAAACTATTTTGCTAATTTTAAATCTGGTTTTAGTGGAATGGCATCTTTGTATAGATTGTTTGGTTATGTTGGTTTAATTGTGGGATTTTTCTATTTAAATAATAATGGAATTTTACACGTATACTCTTACGTTTTTGGATTTATTATTGTTCCAATTTCTGCTTTAGCACTAAGCCTTAGTTTAAAAAAAGAGAACTAAGGTTTATTTACAAAGTGCATCTAATAAAATATTTGTAATAAATTCATCTGTATAATCTAATACTGCATCACTATTTTTGTTAAACTCTTTTGTTGTAGATATATTTACATTGGACATCTGCATAGAGTAGTATGAATTAACTGTCCCATATATTAAAGCTTTTATTATAAATGGATCAGTCTCTTTGTGCTTCTCTTTTAGGTTTAATTCCTGTACAATAACTGAAAGGTATTTTATCTCTTGATCTAAATCATCCTCTATTGAATCAACTACATTTACACCCAAATTTGCCATCTCTCTTAAAGTTAAAGGTACTATTTGAGGAGTCTCTTTAATAGTAGCTATAAATAAAGATATATATTGTCTAAATTTTTCTTTTGATTCTATATTAGCATCTATAATCTCTTCTATTTTTCCTCTATTTTTACGAATTAAAGTTGTAACTACCTCTTGATATAAACTTTTTTTATCTTTATAGTGATAATAGATTGTTGCTTTATTTACTTCAAGTTTAGATGCTAGTTTATTCATACTAACTGCATCATATCCATATAAAGAGAATTGATCTATTGCTACTTTTAGTATATTTTCTTTTGTCATCTATTTTCCTAAATTTCATTAACTAACCGTTTGGTTAATAAAAGTATAAACTAATTTATATTAAAATCACTTAAACTAACTAACCGTTCGGTTAGAAAAGGGAAAATATGAAAAAATTATATTTAGGAATAGTATTACCATTTTGTTTATACTCACAAGATTTAAATCAACTTGTCGATGCTTCTATGCAAAATCAACTAATAGATTCTAGTAAGTACAATATTGAATCAATAAAAAGCCAATACAAAAGTATACAAAATAGCTATATGCCAAAACTAACTATTGGTGCAAACTATAGTAATACAAATAAAGAGACAGCTTCTATGCCAAATAGTTCATTTACATCTTTTGCAAATATTAATTATGTAGTATATGATGGAGAAAAAAAAGAATCAACTTATAAATCTTTTGAATCATCAATTAAAAGTGCAAATAAAAATCTTGAATCATTAAAAAACAATATTACACTTCAAGTGATAAACTATTACTTTAACTACCAGTCTCTAATCTCTTCAAAAATAGCAAAACAAAAAGAGATAGAGCAACTCAATGCTCAATATACAAGGCTAGTACAGTTTTTAGAAGCAGGAACAACTACAAGTGATGAAGTACAAAAAATCATCTCAAGAGTTGAAAATGCAAATGTAACACTACACGAAATAGAGCTAAATATCCAAACTATTTTACATAACTTAGAGTATCTTACAGCTAATGAAGTTATTATAACAGATGGTTCAACTATAAAAAGTATTCAACTAAAAGAGGAAAGTTTAAGAGCAGATATAAAAGCTATGGAATATGATATGAAACAACTATTGGCAAATGCTCGTACTACAAAAAGTGCAAATATGCCAATGATTAGTTTAGACAATACTCTAAACTATTATGATTTTAATTATGATAATGAGATGTATCAAAATTCTGCGATTGATTCACAAAATATATTTAAATTTAATTTTTCATGGAAACTCTATGATTTTGACTCTACAAACAACGCATATAAAAGTGCATATAAAAAATATCAAGCTTTAAAATCAAACTATGAATATGAAAAAAACAAAGCAAGTGTTGATCTAAAACTTACTATTAAATCTTACGATATAGCAAAACTAAAAATATCATCTGCCAAAGCTGGACTAAAAGCAGCTAATTCAACATATGAAACAATAGAGCAAAAATATCATAATGGTTTAGTTGACAATGTATCATATTTAGAAGCCTTAAGTGAAAAATACAATGCGATTAGTATATTAAAAAGTGCAAAATTTGATCTAGAAATAAAAAAAGCAAATATCATCTATCATAGTGGTAAAAATTTACAGGAGTATATAAAATAATGAAAAATTTAATATTTAGTTTATTAGTAATTGTCAGTAGTTTAAGTGCAAATAAAATATATGCAACATTTGATGTTGAGGCTTCAAAAAGTGCAAGTGTTGCTTTTAGTAGTAGTGGAATTATAGACAAAGTATTTGTAGATATTGGTAGTGTTGTAAAACAAGGTGATAAATTAGCAGTATTAGACAACAAAGATACTCGTGCTGTTTTAAATATTCATAAAACAACACTAAAATTTGCAAAAAAAGATTTTGAGAGACAAAAGAAGATTAGAAAGATTATCGACCAAGCAAAATTTGATAGCTATGTAAATAAGTATGAAAGTGCAAAAGCACAAGTTGCATATCAAAAAACATTACTAGATAAAACAATACTAAAAGCACCATTTGATGGAATAGTTATCTCAAAAGAGATAGAATCAGGTGATGTAGTAAGTGGTCAAATGATTAGGACTGCTTTTAAAATTCAAAGTAAAATAAAAAGAAAACTAGTACTTCAATTTGATCAAAAGTATCATACTATTGTAAAAGTTGGTGATAAATTTAAATATAAGTTAGATGGCGATACTACAACTTATACAGGAACTATAGCAAAGGTTTATCCTTATGCAGATACAAAAACTCGTAAAATTAAAGCTGAAGTTTTAACACAAAGTTTCATTGTAGGGCTTTTTGGTGATGGATATATCACAACAAGTAAATAAGGAATATTATGTATAAATTTGCCATAAATAGACCCATCACTACTTTGATGGGAGTGTTAACATTTATTGTTTTTGGACTTATGTCATATAAAACAATGCCTGTAAATCTTTTTCCTAATGTTGACTTTCCAGTTGTTACAATTCAAACAGCTTATAATGGTGCAGATGCTTCTACAGTTGAGACAAAAGTAACTGATAAAATAGAGGAGGTTGTAAGTGGAATTGATGGTATTGATAAACTATTTTCAACTTCTTATGAGGGGTTTTCTGTAGTTACTATTCAGTTTGAACTATTTAAAGACCTAGATGTTGCTACAAATGATGTACGTGATAAAATTGGTACTTTGATACTGCCAGATGAAGTAGAGAAACCAACAGTAAAAAAACTTGGTGCAAGTGGAACTGTTATCAATCTTTTTGTAGCAGATAAGCTAAATAGCCCAACAGCTCTTATGAGACTTGCAGATGAAAAACTAAAACCAAAACTACAAAGAATCAAAGGTGTTGGTGAAGTTAATATCATAGGGTACCAAGATAGAGAGATACGAATCTTTGTAGATCCATTTTTATTAAACAAATACAACCTTACATCACTAGACTTACAAAATATCGTAGCATCTCAAAATGTAAACCTAGGTGCAGGAAAACTTATCAATAAGACCCGCGAGATCATTATAAAAGTAAAAGCAGATGCACTAAATGTAGAGCAACTAAGCAATATACATATCAAACCAGGTTTAAAGCTAAAAGATATAGCAAGAATTGAAGATGGACTAAGTGATACAAGTTCTTATTCTAGTTTCAATGGAAACCAAGGTGTTATGCTTGAGGTTAAAAAGATATCTGGTGAAAATGTACTAAATATTATCAATGGCGTAAAGCAAATTATGCCAAGACTTGAAACAATTGTAGGTGATGATTATGAACTACAACTTTTACAAGATCAAAGTGAGAAAATACTTGTAAATATAAACAATGTTACTTTTGATCTTATTTATGGTTCAATATTAGCTATTATTATTGTATTTTTCTTCCTTAGAAATTTTACGGCTACTTTTGTATCTGCACTAGCAATTCCAACTTCTATCATTGGAACTTTTGCAATTATTGATTGGATGGGATATGATCTAAATAGGCTTACTCTTATTGGACTTACTCTTGCTATTGGTATTTTTATCGATGATGCGATTGTTGTTATTGAAAATATTACGAAAAAAATGGAAGAGGGTATGGAACCATTTCAAGCCTCTTTTGAGGGAATCAAAGAAGTTTCATTTTCTATTTTAGCTATCTCGTCTGTTTTACTTGCTGTTTTTATCCCTGTAGCATTTATGGATGGGATTGTTGGTATATTCTTTAACTCTTTTGCTATGACAGTTGCTGCTGGTATTGTTATATCATATTTTGTTGCTGTTATGTTTATCCCAACAGTTGGGGCTAGAGTTTTAAGAGGTAAGCAGAGTAAATTTTTTCATTTTACTGAGCCATTCTTTAGAGGGATGGATAGAATGTATGTAGCTATTTTAAAACCACTGATTAGGTTTAAAACTTTAACTATCATTTTTACTATTGGACTTCTTGTAGCTTCAACAAAACTATCTACTGGTATGGAGTTTATCCCCATGGAAGATAATAGTGAATTCCAAGTATTTATAAAAGCACCAGTAGGGACAAATCTTGAAACTATGAAGAAAAAAGTACAACCACTTTTAGACAAAATAGAGAGTGATGATGCAGTAGAGTATAGTGTTTTATCAATTGGTTATAATAGTGCAAAAGAGATACAAAAAGCAAAAATATATGCAAAACTAAAACCAAAAAATCAAAGAGAATTAACTCAAGAGGAACTAGTACTAAAATTCACAAATGAGTTTAAGATTTACAAAGATATGGTTATAACAGTTGAAGATTTACCACCTTTTGATACAGGATCTTCAAATGCACCTATTCAATTAGTTTTAACAGGGGATGACTTAGATGTATTAAATAAAACATCTAAAAAAGTTATGGATATGTTATCAAATATAGATGGTTTAACAAATATAGATAGAGACTACGAATCAGGAAAACTAGAAGTTAGTATAGATATCAAAAGACAAAATGCTCAAATAGCAGGGGTGAGTGCAATGGATATTGCAGGTATCTTAGGTAGTGCATATAGTTCTGATCGAGCAATATCATACTATGAAGAGAAAGGTCGGCAATTTGATATTACACTTAGATTTGAAGATCAATATAGAACATCAATAGATGATATGAAAAAACTACAAGTTCGTACAAGTGATGGTAGTTTTGTATCACTTGAAGGTCTTGTAACTTTTGAGCAAAAAGAGAGTACAGCTTCTATTAATAGATTTGATAGGGAGAGAAAAGTACTAGTAACTGGTGGACTATTTGGAAATAGCTTGGATAATGTTGTTGCATCAATTGATGATCAAATAAAAGAATTATTGCCAGAAGGATACAACTACAGATATACGGGTGATGTAGAAAATATGAAAGATACAAATGCAGCTTTTGGAGGAGCTGTACTTTTAGCTGTTATTTTAATATATTTAATTTTAGCAGCTTTATATGAGTCACTTATCCAACCATTTATCATTATGGTTTCTATGCCATTATCATTTACAGGGGTTATAGTTGCATTGTATTTAACAGGAAATAATTTCTCTTTATTTGTAATGATAGGTATTATTTTGCTCCTTGGAATGGTTGGAAAAAATGCAATCTTAGTTGTTGACTTCGCAAATAAAGCAGTAAGTGAAGGGAAAAGTGTAGATGAAGCACTTCTAGAAGCTGGTGAGAAACGTCTAAGACCAATTCTTATGACTACATTTGCAATGATAGGTGCTATGATACCTTTAGCATTTGGTACTGGTGCTGGTAGTGAATCAAATGCTCCAATGGCATTAGCAATTATTGGTGGACTTGTAAGTTCTACGATTCTTACTCTTCTTGTAGTTCCAGCTATTTATAAATTTATGTATCCAGTTGATAGATGGTTGAGAAAGTTTTATGAAAAAGGAAAAATTTAATCTAAAGAGGGTTTAATTCCCCGACCTTTAGGTCGCTGATAAAAACTACTCAGTTAAAATACCTCGCTTGTGATGTGAAATCGTAAGATTTTGCAATAACACAAGACTTGCGTTCAGCAAGTGGGCTTTGCCCCGAGGATTGTTATTTGCTTTTCCAACTATACTTGTGGTTGTTCCACAGGTTCGGAAAATAGTTGGAAAACTTATAATTTAAGTTATAAAGAATTTAATTCAACAGTAGTATCAGAGGTAGTTTGATGCTATTATCTATAAGTTTTGTTTGATTTTTTAGACTAAAATTTAATTGTATTGTAATAAATAAAAGTTGCCTAAAAGTGACTATAGTAAAAAATCTCATTAAAATAGTATATTTGATATAATAAAACAAATATTTTAATTATGATAGGTGTATATATGGAAAATAAAACAATAAGAAAACTTGCAGTATCGGGACAGTTTTATCCTGATACTATAGATGAATTAAATAGATATATTGAACATTTTAACAATATGATAGATACAAACAATATTTTAATTAATGATAAGATTGAGCCAAAAGCTATTATTGTTCCACATGCGGGATATATTTATAGTGGATTTACAGCAAATATAGCATATAGGTATTTATCTAAAAAAGCAAAAAACATTATAGTAATTGGACCTTCACATAAGTACGCTTTTGAAGGTGCAAGTGTTGCTTTATATGATAGCTATCCTACCCCTATTGGTAACCTAGATATAAATAAGGAGTTAAGCCAAGAGTTGATTTCAAAATATAATTTTTTAGAGTTTAATGATACTGTTCATTGCGAACACTCAACAGAGGTGCAGTTTCCATTTATAAAACACTATACAACAGATGTAAAAGTTGTAGAGATAGTTTATAGTTCAATAGATTTTTCAAGCTTAAGTGAAATGATTTATAACTTACTACAAGATGATGATAACTTTGTAGTTATTAGTACAGATTTAAGTCATTTTTATCCGTTAAATAATGCTCATAAACTAGATAATATATGTTTAGAAGCAATAAAAAATAAAGATATTGAATCATTTGATAAGGGGTGTGAAGCGTGTGGCTTAATAGGTGTAAAAGCAATAATAGATGTTGCAAATAAACTTAACTATAAAAGTGAAATATTAGATTATAGAACAAGTGCTGATTTTAGTAATGATACAAATAGTGTTGTTGGTTACACTAGTGTTGTTTTTGGTGGTTAACCCATATCTTCAAATCTTATACAAAGTATATCTACTATTTTCTTTTGAGTAATATAATTATCAATAGAAGTAAGTTTCTTAATTAATCTTTTTTTTGAAATAGTTCTAATTTGTTGACAAAGTAGAATTGATGGAATTTCTAGTTCATCTTGTAATAACAATTCATTTGGATATATTTTTCTTCCATCTTTCAATGATGTTATGGGAATGACTGTA
>JAYEPG010000088.1:26312-35892 GCA_034723795.1 Campylobacterota bacterium | reverse complement strand
AAAGTTCAATACCCAAAAGCTTCCCACTCTCATTTAATCTTTGGGTCACTTTCATATCTTCACGACTTGGTTTTAATACTCCACTTGGATGATTGTGAGCTACTATGATACTTGCACAGCGATTTTCAACTGCTGGTGCAAAAACTTCTCTTGGGTGTACTAAGCTTTGATTTAAAGTACCTATTGTTATGATTCTTGTTTGGCAAATATGATTTGCTCCGTCTAAATAAATACATAAAAAATATTCTTGTTGTTTGTTGCGATATTCTTTTAACTCTTCAAATACATCTTTTGCACTTGATATTTTTTTATTTTGTTTTATTAGGTATCGTTTGGATAGTTCAAGTGCTGAGATTAGTTGAGATGCTTTTGCGGTCCCTAGTCCATGTACTTGAAGTAGTTTATCTAGTGTTAAAGAGGTAAAGTCATTTTCAAAGAGTTTAACTATCTCTTTGGATAGTTTTATTACATCTTTTCCTTTTATTCCAGTACCTAAAAGTATGGCTACTAATTCATAATCTTTTAAGGCAGATGCACCTTTTTTAAGTAGCTTTTCTCTTGGTTTATCAAAATTGTTAAGTTCATTTATAGTTTTCATAAATGTAGTTTAACAAAAAAATTGACTTCAATTGAAAAAGATTGCACTTTGTTAAGTTTTATGATTTTATATAAAAAAAGCTACTACCACTACCACTAAAAAAGCTATTTTGAGGTAGATTATAATTTATAGGTACTAACTCACTATAAACTTCTAAAGCTGGAGCATACAAATCATTTGCACTTTTAATATCCATAGAGTTTAATATATCAATACTTTTCATATTTAAAAGTTTAGTAGCTTCACTTTGTGATACTTCACTGTAAAACTTATCTCTAAACATTGTAAAAATAGCTCCTGTATTACACTGCACTTTTGGAGTAAAAGTATGAATATCTAAAACCTTTTCATCAAACTTTTCTACAATCTCCCCTATTCCAGTTACATTTGCACTATCATATTCATATATAAAAAATGGTACATCTGCTCCTATAGTTGCTCCAATAGCAGATAATTCATCTTTTGATAATCCTAAATTACAAGCATCATTTACCATAATCATAAATGTAGCACAGTTTGAACTTCCACCACCAAGACCTGCAAACTCTGGAATACTCTTTTCTACAACTATTTTATGAGTTTTAAAAAAAACCTCAACACTACTTGATAACTCTTTTAATTTTAAATATGCTTTATAAATAGTATTTTGTTTAGTTGTACATCCAAAGTTACCCTCTAAAGTAAACTCATTAAACAAACCTTCTTCAAACGATATAGTGTCATATAGATTTTTAACACGTACAAACCTAGAAACAAGTTCATGGTAGTTGTCCCTTTTTCCTGCTATTTTTAAAAATATATTTACCTTTGCATAAGAGTGTTTAGTCATTCAACAACACCTTATTTAAAACATATTTAGGAATCATATCTTTTATCTCAATAACGGCAAAAAATGTATCAAAAGCTATTAAATATTCTCCATCATCTTTTGTTTCAAAATAATCAATAGAAAGTTTTTTACCCAAATCAAACCACTCTTTTGTTCCAGTATAATTATTTGATGGTAGATCAATATATTCTAAAGGATTTAACTCTTTTTCATCATCAAAGAAAAACTCACCCTCATTTAATCTTTTTAAATAACTAAGAGTTCCTATAGCCCCTACTCTATCAAGTAAAATTTGAGCCATACTTCTTATATAGCTTCCCTCACTTACTGTTATATCAAAAGAGATAAAAGGGTGGTTGTAGTTTATAAACTTCACATCATAAACTTCTGATGAGACTCTTTTCATCTCAAAATCAACACCTTCACGTGCCATTGCATAAGCACGTTTACCATCAATCTTTTTTGCACTGTATTTAGGAGGAAGATAATCCAAAGTTCCAACAAGTCCATTAAGTTCTCTTTTTATATCTTCTTCGTTTAACTCTTTATTTTTGGGTTGATGCTCAATATTTTCAATATCTAAAGAGTTACTAAGAACATCAAGCCAAATAGTAGTACGATAAGTTTTTGGAGTTTTTTTCAAGTATCGAAACAGTTTAGGGTATTGTCCAAAAGCAACTATCAAACACCCACAAGCAAAAGGATCAAGAGTACCAGAAAACCCTGCTTTCTTATTTTTGTGTTTCCATTTTATTTTTTTTAAGTAAGAATTTGAACTTACAAATACAGGTTTGTTTACAACTATTAGTTTATTCAATGACTCTGCCTAATTTTATAATTATATTTTCTCAACAAAAGAAGATAATATATCTCTTTTATTTCCACCGAAATTTATCTTTAGTTTTAAATCTCTTCCAGCTTTTTGAACACTTACAACTCTACCCATACCGAAAATTTTGTGTTTTACTAAATCATCTTTTTTAAATGCTTTATTCTTTTCTATAGTTAAACTACCTTTTATAAGATCAGATTCTGTTAAAAATCTACTTTTAACAAGCTGTGTTCTTCTACCTTTATAAAATCTACTATGTACATAACTAAGTGTTAGTTCATCTTTTGCACGAGTGATTGCCACATATCCAAGACGTCTCTCCTCTTCTATATCACTTCCATCACCAACTATTGGGAAAAATCCCTCTTCCATTCCAATAACAAAAAGATGCTTGAACTCTAAACCTTTACTAGCATGAATACTCATTAAAGATATATATTGCTCATCAATTTGATCAGCGGCACTTTCAAGTGAGATGTCATTTAAAAAGTCTTCTAACTTTAAATCAATATTTTGCATAAAAAAGTCTCGTAAATATCCATAAAACTCATCTATATTTGCCAGTCGATCATCAGCATCAACAACTTTTGCATATGTAGTTTTAAAATCAAATGTATCTTCAAACATATCTATAAATCTAAGTTTACCTGTATTTAAAACATCTTGTAAATCTTCTATTGAAGCTACAAATACTTTTAATGTTCTTGCATTTTTCTTACCTACAATTAGAGCTAACTCTTCAGGTGTATACTCATAAATGATATTAAAAATTGTTTTTGCTTTTGCAAAAGATTCTGCTTCAAGTTTATCAATAGTAGTTTTACCAATACCTCTCTTAGGTTTATTAATAATTCTTTTAATAGAAAAGTTGTCATTAGAATTTGTAATCACTCTAAAATAAGCTATTAAATCTTTTATCTCTGCTCTTTCATAAAACTTTACACCACCAACAAGCTTATAACTTATACCAGATTTATTTAGACCCTCTTCTAAAGCACGACTTAAAGCATTTACTCTAAATAAAATAGCAATATCACTTAAATCTTCACCACTATCAACAAGCTTTTTGATATCATCAACTATCTTTCTTGTCTCTTCATTTTCATCATTTGATTCATACACTTTTAAAGAGTTACCTTCACCTTTTGTACCAACTAGTTTTTTGCCTAATCTATCACGATTATGTTCTATTAATGCATTTGCATGAAAAAGTATTTTATCAGTTGATCGGTAGTTCTCTTCTAGCTTAACTGTTAAAGCAGTTTCAAACTCTTCACCAAAAGATAAGATATTTTTAATTGTAGCACCTCTCCATCCATAAATAGATTGGTCATCATCACCTACTACACAAAGGTTATTGTGTTCACTGCAAAGTTTTTTTAGTAGCTTATATTGTAATTCATTTGTATCTTGGTACTCATCAACCATAATGTATTGGTATCTTTGACTTGTTTGTTTTGCTAAATCTTTGTTTGTATCTAGAATTTTATATGTTAAAAGTAATAAATCATCAAAATCTACAAGATTGTTTTGTTCTATATATTTTTCATACTTTTCATAAACATTTGCAATTTGGGTATAGTATTTATCTTGTGCTGTAAGTTTTGCCTCTTCAAATGATATTATTGAATTTTTATATTTCGAAATCTCATTTGCTAGAACTGAAGTTGTTATCTCTTTATCAATAGTTTTTAATATCTTTTTTTTGTCATCACTATCTATAATAACAAAATTATTTTTTCTACCAAGCTGTTCAATATTAAATTTTAAAAATAAAAGCCCAAATTTATGAAATGTACACAACAATGGAGGATATGCAACATTGTCTATCAATGAAAATGCTCTATGCTTCATCTCTGTAGCTGCTTTATTTGTAAATGTTAAAGTTAAAATTGATGCGGGGTCTATACCTATTGATATTAGATACGCTAATCTTGTCGTAATCGTTTTTGTCTTTCCACTACCAGCACCAGCTAGTATTAGCATTGGTCCATCTATGTGTTTAGCAGCTTCTTTTTGAGATTCATTGAGTGTTGATAACATAATACCTCTTTCTTACAATATATAAATATTATACCATAAAAATGTAAAATGAAAATAGAATTAATATTTTTATTAGTTTTGCTAATAATTAATCTTTATTTATATAAATTTACGTTATCATTGTTATTATAAAAACTTAAAAGGTTAGTTTATGTTATCAGATTTTACAAAATTAAATACATTTTTAGTCGTTGTTAAGGAGAAGTCATTTTCTAAAGCATCTGCAAAACTTGGTATTTCCCAACCAGCTGTTACTCAACAAATTAGATTTTTAGAAGATTATTTAGGTTCAAGTATAGTAGATAGAAAGAAAAATGGAATAAGACTTACTAAAGAGGGTGAAAAGTTATACCAAATTGCACAAAAGATAGAAAAAGTTATATTAAGTAGTGAAAAAGAGCTAATAAAAATTATTAACAAAGATATAACATTTATATTTGGTGCATCTAGTGCTATTGGTAACTATATATTACCAACATTTTTAAATGATATTAAAGAAAAAATTGATAATGATGTTAGTGTAAGTATCTCATCTAGTGCAGAAGCTATTGAAGAGCTAAAAGATAAAAAAGTTGATATGGCTTTAATAGAGTCTCCAATTTTTGAAGATGGTATTATATATAGAGAGTGGATTGAAGATGAGATTGTTATATTCTCAAATCAAAAACTACCTCGTCGTGTTAAAAGTGAAGATCTTATGTCTTACAAGTGGGTTTGTAGAGATGTAAACAGTCACACAAGAAAAGTTTTTAAAGAGTCTTTAGAAGCTGCAAATATGGGTGAATGTGATTCATTTAATATTGTTAGTGAAGCTTCATCTCCTACTGCTATTGTTCAAACTGTTTTACACAGTTCTAAAACTGATACACCAACAGTATCTATTGTATCTGAACATGCAATTGAAGATTTAGTAAAAGCTGGTGTTTTATTTGAGACAAGATTACCAAATATTAAAATGAAAAGAAAATTATATATTGGATACTTAAAAGAGAGAAAACATGATGCATTTATAGACAATGTGATTAGTTATCTTATGTCTGTAAAAAATAGATAATATAAAATTTATATAAACAAAAAAGGGGATTAGTTAAAACTAATCCCCTTTTTTTATAACTACTTCACAATTTTATCTAGCATACCCAATAGAACGCATCTCTCGAATAACACTAACTCTTATCTCGCCTGGATATTGAACTTTATCTTCAATCTCTTTAGCAATCTCTGTTGACATCAATATAGATTCATCATCGTTAACTAGTGTAGCATTTACAATAACTCGAAGTTCACGTCCAGCATTTATAGCATACGCATTTATTACACCATTTTGTGATGTTGCAATTGACTCTATCTCTTCTACACGTTTTAAGAAACTCTCTAACACTTCTCTTCTAGCCCCAGGTCTTGCAGCACTTAAAGCATCTGCTGCACAAACTGCTGCTGATTCTATAGATGTAGCTTCTTCATTTCCATGATGAGCATAAATTGCATTTATAACCTCTTCTGGCTCACCTAACTTTTTACATAAATTGGCACCTATATCTACATGACTACCTGGCATATCATGAGTTAAAGCTTTCCCAATATCATGCATCAATCCTGCACGTCTAGCTAAAATAGTATCACCACCTAGTTGAGAAGCTATAAGTCCAGCTAAGTTTGCAACTTCTAAAGTATGTGCTAATGCATTTTGTCCATAACTAGCTCTATATCTAAGTTTTCCAACTAAATGCACTAACTCTTTATGCATATTTTTTATTCCTAAAGAGGCGATTGTATCTTGACCTTCTTTATCTATATTGTTATCAAATTCATTTTTTACTCTACTATAAATCTCTTCAATTTTTGCAGGATGTATTCTACCGTCGCTTAGTAACTCTTCAATAGTTTTTGTAGATATTGCACGTCTGTAAAGGTTGAAACTACTTACAGTGATTGTATTTGGAATATCACCAATAATAATATCAACACCCAAACAAAACTCTAAGGCTTTTATATTTCGTCCCTCTTTACCTATAATCTTACCTTTTGCTTCTTCATCTGGTAAAGGTATATGATTTATAAGTCTCTCAGCTGCAAACTCACCTGCGTACCTAGTAACTGCATGTGATAGAATATTGTTTATCTCTTTTGAAGATTCCTCTCTGGCAAGTTTATACTCTTTTCTAAATAAAGATGCTATTTGGGCTCTATGGTCATCTTTTAGTTGTTCTAAAAGCAAATCTTTTGCTTCACTTACAGTTAATCCACTTGCATTTTCTAAAACTTTTACAGCCTGTTTTGTTTTAGCTTCATAATTACTTTTTTGTGCTTTTAAACCATTTTTTAATGATACAGCTTCAACTTTTGCATTCTCTATAATCTCATTATCTTTTTCAATTTTTGATAACTTTGTATCAACTAAATTATTTAGTTCTTTCTCTTTATGTTCTAACTCTCTACGTGTATTTTTAAACTCTCTATCGTAATCTTTTTTTGCTTTTATTCTTGAATCTTTTAGTAAAGATTGTGCTTCATGCTCAATCACCTTTGCTTTTGCAACAGCTTGTTGTGTATATATTTCAAACTTTGCACTATTGATTTTATTTGCTACTATAAAACCAATTGCCGCTGTTACTACTGAAACAGCTATTAGTATAATAATTTCCATCTAATAAACCTTTATATTGTAATTATATAATCAGCTTGAATATCATATGAATCAGTAACAATCTCCTTAGTTTGACAAAGTGTTAATTGAGTAAAAATAGTTATAGGTCTTTTTTTCAGTGTATCAAAAAATCTATCATACATACCTGCACCGTAACCTACTCTTCTATATGTACTATCTATACCAACAATTGGTACGATAATTAAATCTAAATCTATATTATTATTTCTAAATGTTGAATAATTTGGCTCTTTAATATTAAACTTTTTCTTTTGCAACGGCAATCTATATTTAACTGGAACAAAAGATTTCCCTTTCATATAAGGGACATAAACTTCAATATCTTTTTGCTTTCTTAATTCATTTATAATTGGTCTTATATCCACTTCATTTTTTAATGGTATATAAAGTAATATTTTCTTCGGTTTGTGTATTTTAATAATATTTATAATTTTAGAACATATAGTTCTATCTCTTTTAATCTTTGCTTTTTTACTAATAAATTGTAACTTGCTTAAACATAACTTTCTAAAGTTATCTTTGCTTATCTTTGACATTACTTAAGCCTTTTTAGGATAAAATCCAACTTATATATTAACACAAGGAACTAAAAATGAAGATTAAAAATATTACAATTTTATCTATTTTAACAATTACACTTTTAACAGGATGTGACAGTAAAGAGAGCATAGATGAAAATATGTTAGCAGATAAAAAAATGGAAAAAACTGTTCAAAAACAACAAACACCAACTTTTAACTTAACTACTACAAGTGGAAAAGAGATTAAAATTGAAGCACTAAGAGATGGTTGGAAATTTAATGGATTAGAAGGAAAAGTTGTTTTACTTGACTTTTTTGGAACATGGTGTCCACCTTGTAAAGCTGAGATTCCACATTTAAATAATATTAGAGAAAAACTTAAAAATGATTTTGAAATTTTAGGAATTGATATTGGTCCAAGAAGTGGTGGAGTAAACTCACCTGAGCATTTAGCACAATTTATTAAAGAGTTTAGTATTAAATACCCTATTACTGTTGCAGCTGACAATGGTAAACTATTTGGTACAGTTAGCGAACTAAACCCTCAAGGTTCTATACCTTTTATGGTTTTATTTAATAAGAAAGGTGAATACCTAAAACACTATATTGGTATGAAACCTGAAGAGATGTTATTTAGTGATGTTAAAAAAGCTATTGAGATGAAATAATGTTTGGAATTTTCAAACGAAAACCCAAAGTTACACCTAAAGAGGAGATTCCTAAAGAGGAAACTCCCAAGGTTGTAGAAAAAATAATTGAAGAACCAGTTACACCAAAAGAAGAGATAGTTGAAGAACAAAAAGTAACTCAAGAGACAACTATCAAAGAAGATATTCATAAAGAAATAATTGAAGAGCCAAAAATAGAACCTGAATCTAAAGCCGAAGTTGAACCTGAAAAAAAAGGTTTTTTTGCAAGAGCATTAGAAAAAACAGTAAGTAACTTCAAATCAATAGTTCCTCAAAAAAAAGAGAAAATAGAGTTTGATGTGGTTGAAGAGCTTTTAATAGAAGCAGATATGGAATACGAAATAGTTGAAAAAGCTATGGATGGTTTACCTGAACTTATAACAAGAGCTCAACTTAGACATAGACTAGTTTCCTTATTTGAACATGCTCCTATAATTGATGATTCAAATATACCAACACCTTTTATAGAACTTATTATTGGTGTAAATGGTGCAGGAAAAACAACAACTATTGCAAAGCTTGCAAATATGTATAAAAAATCTGGAAAAAGTGTTGTTTTAGGAGCTGGGGATACATTTAGAGCAGCTGCTATTGAGCAACTTAGTACGTGGGCTTCTAAACTTGATGTTCCTATTATTAAAACAAGACAAGGACATGATCCAAGTGCAGTTGCATATGATACTATATCTTCAGCTGTTGCAAAAAACTTTGACCACGCTATAATTGATACAGCAGGTAGACTTCAAACTCAAGTAAATCTTGCAAATGAGTTAAAGAAAATTGTAAAAGTATGTGATAAAGCACACAATGGTGCGCCACATCAAAAAATCATGATTTTAGATGGTACACAAGGAAATACAGCCATTGCACAAGCAAGAGCATTTAATGAGATGATAAATATCGATGGTATTATTGTAACTAAACTAGATGGAACTGCTAAAGGTGGAGCTTTATTTTCTATATCAAATCAACTTGAACTTCCAATATTTTATATAGGTATTGGTGAAAAAGCAGATGATTTAATACCTTTTAGCCCTGATGAATTTGTAGATAGTTTACTAGATGGGATATATGAGTAATGGAAGAAAACTTAAGTGAGTGTAGAAACTGTAAAAGCGAAGTTCCTAAAAAAGCAAGAAGATGTCCATACTGTGGGATTTTAAATCCTACAGTTACTATACCAGAAATACTTATAACTATGGTAGGTGTTATTGCTGTTATGGCAATATATACTATATTTTTTAACTAATATTTATTTATAAAAGAATCCTTCAAAACCTTTCAGATTATTTATCTTAAAAGTATCTCATTTTGCAATATTTTTAGAATAAATTAAATTTTTATGATATTGTTTTAAATAAAGGGGATATTATGCAATTAACAATTCAAGATATAAATAG
>JAYEPG010000088.1:0-26212 GCA_034723795.1 Campylobacterota bacterium | reverse complement strand
AGACACTAGAGTTATGTTAGATAGGGATTTGGCTAAGTTTTATGATGTAGAGACAAGGCGACTTAAAGAACAAGTCAAAAGAAATATTGATCGTTTTCCTGATGATTTTATGTTTCAACTTACAGATGAAGAAGTTAAATTTATGGTATCTCAAAATGCTATACCATCAAAACAGCACTTAGGTGGAAGTTTTCCTTTTGCTTTTACAGAGCAAGGTGAGCAAGTGGATAGGCAGATATTGAATGTGTTGGGTGAGCTTATTAAAAGCCACAATGAAGAGCAGATTTTGAAGCCATCTAAGACTGATGGAAAGATTGGGTTTGTTAAGTAAATTTTCATGATATAGTTTTAAATAAAAGAGATATTATGCAATTGACAATTCGTGATATAAATTTTGGTATTTCATCAATTGCAATAGTGCTTTATCATAAATATATCTATATTTAGATTTAGGAAATTCTAAAAAGGTAATAACTTCTAAATTAGAAATATTTACAAGACAAATAAACTAGTTCAAGAAGGAATAGATTTGAAGTTAAATTAAAATTAGCTATGTTATTTATTAGTTTAGAAAACTCGTACTATAACAAAGAGTGTTAATAACTCTTTGTTCATAATATCTAGTTTATTTTTTCAATAACTTTCATTAAAAAGTTTGCAGAGTTTTTAGCACTTGTTTCTAAGAACTCTTCAAAGTTAAAACCAGCATCCATATCAGCCGTATCACTAATAGCTCTTAAAATTAAGCATGGAACTTTTAAAGCATCACATACAACAGCAACTGAAGCACCTTCCATCTCTAAAGCATCAGCTTTAAAAGTATTTGCAATAAAATCTTTTCTTTTTTCATCACATACAAACTGATCTCCAGTAGCTATAATACCCTCAATGATTTTTATACCATTTTCTTGTGCAACTTCTAAGGCGATATTCTTTAACTTTTCATCTGTATTAACATAAACAGAACCACCAGGTACAAATCCAGCAGGATGACCAAATGCAGTAATATCTAAATCATGTTGAGAAAGTTTATTAGCAACAATTAAGTCACCAATTTTAAGCTCAGGATTAACTCCACCAGCAACACCACTAAAAAGTAAAGTATCACAACCAAACTTATCTATCATAGTTGTAGCTGTTAATGTAGAAAAAACTTTACCTATTTTACTATATGCAATAACTACATCAAGATTATTAAGTTTTGCTTCATAATATATATTGTTTGCATATTCATTTTTTTGAATATCTGTAAAGTGTGATAAAAGAGGAGTTATCTCCTCTTCCATAGCACCCATTATTGCTAATTTAGTCATTTAATTTTCCTAAAGTATCTTCTAAAGTTTTCATATCTGAAACATTTAATGTAGGTACAGATTTAACTATTTTTCTGTTCATACCTTTTAAAACTGCACTATTACCAAACTCAATCATCATATCAAGTTCAGTAGCATGAGCAACAATAGAGTGTTTATATTTAACAGGTGAAGTTAATTGTTTACTTAATAAATCAATTGCAGCCTCTTTAGTGTTGTAAACATCCGCAGTTACATTTGAAATCATATTAGTGTTAAAAGTATCTGTGATAAATTTTTCTAAATATGGATTTAGTTTATCAACAGCACTATTTAAAAGTTCACAGTGACTAGCAACACTCATATCAAGAACAATAGCTCTTTTAGCTCCTGCTTCTTTATAAGTATCCGACAGAGCCTCTAAATCAGCTTTAATACCAGCAACTACAATTTGTCCATCCATATTATAATTCGCTGCCCAAATCTTTTTACCAGATTCTCTTTGAGTTGCTGTCATAGATTCTACAGTTGCATCATCAAGTCCAATAAGAGCCATCATACCAGCACCCGCACCTGCACAAGCTTCATTCATAAATAAACCTCTTTTATGAACTAACTCAATTGCATCAAGATAATCAATAGCACCAGAAGCAACAAGTGCAGAAAATTCACCTAAAGAGTGTCCAAGAACAAACTCAGGCTTAATATCACATTTAGATTTAAAAATTTCTAATGATATACAACTTACTAATAAAATAGCAGGTTGAGTAAACTCTGTTTTTCCTAAGTTTTCATTTTCAGTAAATAATAACTCTTCAAAATCAAATCCAACTCTAGCACTTGCTTTTGAAATCATATCTTTAGCTATTTCACTATTTTCAAAAAAATCTTTACCCATTCCTACAGATTGACTTCCCTGACCAGGGAATATAAATGCAACTTTTTTCATTTTTATCCTTTTAATTATAATATAAACTAAAAACTCCTATTTCACAAAGAAATAGGAGTTTAAAATAACACTGTTAGTTATTAGCTACAGTGTCCACCACCACAGCATTCACCTTCTTCTTTTTTAGGTTCAGCTTTTGGCTCTTCTGAATCACAGTGACCACCACCACAACATCCACCACCAGCAGCAGCTAATCCACCAACTACACCAGTCTCTAACTCTTCTGCAGTCGCATCTCTTACCTCTAACATAGTTACAGTAAACATTAGACTTTTACCAGCCATTGGGTGATTATAATCAATAGTTACATCATCACCAGCAATTGATTTAACAATAACTTGTACAGTTTCACCTTGCTCACCTGTACCATATAACGTCATACCTTCAACTAAATCAACACCAGCAAATTGCTCTTTTGGTAATGTTTGAATTGCTTCTTCATTATACTCACCATATGCATCCGCTGGATTAACCATAACATTTGCATTTTCACCAGCAGATAAATTAACTAATTCAGACTCTAAACCTGGAATTATTTGACCTTGACCACTAATAAATTCTAAAGGCTTACCACCAACATTTGTATCTAACTTTTCATTTGTTTTTGCATCATTTAATGTATATTCTATTGACATAACTTTATTTGACATAATTTTCCTTTTATTTTTAATATATAATTATTTAATTTTTTTAGAAGCTGTTTTTGCTTCAGGTGTATCTGGATATATCTCTATTAATGTAGTATAGAAATTTTCCGCATTTTCACTATCTCCTGTTTTATCAAAAGATATTGCACTGTGCAATAATAGTTTTGGCAAGTAACTAGCTTTATCATAAAGCATCATACTTGTTTTAAAATAATGCAATGCATCTTTATATTTTTTTCTATAATAATGTATCTCACCAAGATAATAGTTACACTCAGCAGGCTTATAGTTCTTCTGTATTAAATAATCTAAAATTGGTAAAGCTTTAGTAAAATAATCTTTTTTAAACAAAACTCTTACATCAGCCATAAGCTGTTTTTTTGATTTAGATGTATCTACACTGTTTTTATTAGATTTTTTTTGAGATACTACAGCACGAGGTTGTTTATCTAATAACTTAAGAAGTTTATTAAATTCTGCTCTTGTAACATAGTTTTTATTAACTTTGTTTACAGTTTTTACAATTTTATCAAAAGATAGTTTTAATCTATTGATATTTTCAATATTTTCATTAACACTATTTTTTAGTTCATCTATATCATTTCTAAATTGTTCATTATCTCTTTTATAACTTTCTTTAGATAATTTATTTACTCTAGAACTGTTCTCAGACTTTTTGATTTGTTTATTAAGATTTAAAAAAACTTTATTCAGTTTTTGGCTATCACCTTCAATTAATGATTCTAAAGCATCGATTCTTTGGCTAATATCATCAATTACAACATCAACTCTTTTTATTTGCTTTTCATTTTTAGCAACACTATTTTTTGTTTTAACAATAACTTTTTCTGCTTTCGTTAATCCATACGGCGAAGGTGAATCTAAATCACCCGCACCAAACATAGATGTTTCGGCAGAATTTGCTACACTAAGTAACAATGGTATAGATAAAAATAATTTAATCAACTATAAAACCAAACTATGGAAGTAGTCTATAATCAACTCTTCTATTCATTTTCCAACAATCAACATTTTTATCTGTACATACTGGATTACTCTCACCAAAACTTACTAACATGATTTTATTAGCATCAATTCCATCAGCAATAAGTGCATCTTTAGTTGCTTTTGCTCTTTTTAATCCTAAAGCATAGTTATACTCATCAGTTCCCCATTCATCACAGTTACCTTCAAGTTTAATCTTAAGATTATCGTATGAGTTATTTACAGTAGTAATTGTTGTAGCGTTAGATGTAGCTACATCTCTCATTTGCGATGTTAAGTTATATTTATCAAATGCAAAGTGAATCGAATCTAAAGTTACAGTTTGACCATTTATTTCACTATCAACTCTATTTCTATCTTTAGCATATTCAACAGATTCAGTTCCCATATCATTTGATGAACTTGTCATTGACCCATCAACACTTTGTTCATTTGAACCTGAGATTTGATCAACTTTACTATCAATACTACTTTGTGTAGTTGCATCAGAAGAAGAACCTTCATATTCAACATCCTTAGAAGCACAACCAGCTAATAAACTAATAGCACACAAACTTAATAATACATTTTTATACGTTTTTCTCATTTAATTCCCTTTTATAAGTAAATTTTATTATATTTTACACTATTGATACTTAAAATTTTATAACTACCAATCTATAGATTGTAACTTTCCAGTTTTTAGTGCGAATAAAAAACTTTTATTATAAGCAACTCTTATTATTCCTAAATAACTACTTTTATTGTCATTTTTAATATAAAGAATAGATTGACCATCAGAAGAGAACTTTGGAAATTGATTTCTACCATTAGTAGTTAGTCTTCTTACATAGTCGCTATGAGTTGAAATTAGATATAGGTTAAAAGAGTTTGAATTAAACTCATTATCTGTTTCTCTACTTGAATATACAATATAGTTATCAAATGTTGTACATTGAGAATTATTCTTTCCATGATAAATTAATCTTTCAACACCTTTAGATCCAATCTTTTTTGCAAAAATATTAGGGTATTTTAATCTATCTGATACAAAAACTATTTTTTTGTCATTATCTACAAAATTACCACCAACATCAATTCCATTGTATTTAGTTATTCTAGTTTTTAATTTTGATTTAACATCATAAACATATATGTCAGGTTGTGAGTTAGGTGCCATTGTCAATACCAACTTATCACCATTTTTACTAACATCAGAACATATTAACATCCCATCACTAGACAATAACCTTTCTGTTTTTTTAGTAAAAAGGTTTTGTTTAATTAATGTAGGTTGTTCATAGTTATATGTAGTATAATAAAAATTTTCCTGTTTTTGACTTGCCCACTTTGGAAATATATTTAGACCACCTTTAACAACAACTTTTTGATAAGTTAATGTATAATCTGATACAACTATTTCACTTGTTTTTGCATTTAAATATCTTGAAAATATTACAAACTTATCCATCCACTTAATTGATGGTGCATCTAAATAATCATTTATATCAATTGCAACTTTATGTGATAAAAATGGGTATCTTGTTTTATTAGATGTTGAATATGATTTATTAAGAACCAAACTATTTGTATTTACATCATACAGTTTTGCATTTACAATTAAACCATTTAGATCAGTATTTTTAACCTGCATTAGTAAATATAAATCAATACCATTTTGTTTTAATAACTTATATTTAGGTGTCATATCATATTTATTTTCAATTATCACTTCACTATGATTAAAATGTCCACTTACTAGCAAATCTTTAACTACCAAAGATGAAATCTTTTGTGATATATTTGATTTAATATTTGTATCTGAAGATACAATAACACTTACTGTTGGAAGTGTAGATTTTTGTTTAGTTATCTCCATTGTTGCATCAATTGCAAATAATGTACTAATTGATACTAAAAATAATAAAATTACTTTTTTTAACATTTTTACCCTTTTGATTGAAATAATATTTCAATTTTTATTGATTTATCGTTTGGACTTATTGGATATTCTTCTAAACTTTGGCTATCTAAAAACTCTTGAAGTTGATTATCAAATCCTATATTATTTGAGTATTGTACAAATTGATAACTAAATCTACCATTAGAAGATATAAAAACTAAAACTTTTGCATTTAAATCATTATAAAAAACTGTTGGATTCCATCTATTTGATAATATTTGATAAATTTTAGAAAAATATGGATCACTTTCATTTTTTGATTCTGTAGCTATATTTTTATTTTGTTTGCTCTGTTTATTTTCAACAAGTTTAGATACTTTAAGATTATCAGTTTTTCTCTCTTTTTCAAATTTTGATTTAAATCTACTTGATATACTACTTTTTTTAACATTTGAAACTTTTCTTTTTGTAACTTTTTTAGCACTAGTTTTAACATTTGAAAAAAGTGATTTTAGATTTGATCTTTTTTTAACACTTGTAGAAGTTGATTTTTTCACCACTTTTTTAGCTATCTGATTATCTTTTGTATTCTCTTTAAATAATACTTTTTTTTCATTTACCTTTGGTTTATCTAAAATAACATCAAGTTGCAAAACAGTTGGTTTACTTATTGCATCAATTTTTTTTATATTAGATGTTTGAGAATAAAAAAATATAATAAATATAAATAAAAAATATAGAAAAAATGCTATTACAGCAGAGAGTATAAAGTTTTTATTATTATCCATCTGTAATCAAAGCTACTTTAAAAAATCCAGCCTCTTTAACTGTTTTTAAAATATAAATAACATCTTCATATTTTAAATTTTTATCAGCTCTTATATGTACTGGAGTATCTCTATTTTTATCTTTAGCAAAAAGTATAAAACTATCTGCAAAGTTTAAAAACTTATATTTTGATTTATTGATAACAATTGATCTAGAATCAGTAACTAAAATATCAATTTTTTTAACTTGTTCTATTTTTTTTGATTTACTACCTTTTGGTAGATTGATATTTTCTTCATATTCCAACACAGGAGCAGTAACCATTAGTATTGCAAGTAAAACAAGCATTACATCAACTAAAGGTGTGATATTTAAATCAGGCTTTTGATTGAAATCATACATGCTATTTAGTTCCTAGCTAGTATGACATCTATTTGAGACTTTATGTATGTATTAAATTCGTATATTTTTCGAATAGTTATTTGATGGAAAGTGTATGCAAAAATTGCTACAAAAATACCTGCTGCTGTTGCAACTAAAGCTTCACTAATTGCTGGTGCAATAACAGAAAAACTAACTTTACTAACAGTAGAAAACTTTGCAAATGATTCTAAAATACCTATTACAGTACCAAATAAACCTATAAATGGTGCTGTTGATGAGATTATTGATAACCATGAAACACCTGTACTGGCTTCTCTTATCAATGATATTTCACAAACATTTAAAAACTCTTTTGATATTGGTGTTTTTCCTATACAATGCCCAATTTTAGAAAGTGGATTAATCATTGCATCTCTAGCAACTATAGAATTAAGTTCCTCTTTTTCAACAGTAATACTTGATGATAATTGAATATATTTATAGATGAAAATCCAAAATGTAAGTATAAAGTAGATAGATAGTACTATCAATACCCCTAGGGATATAACAGTACTACTTTCTAGATAATTTAATAATGTATCAAACATGTATTAATTATGCAAATGAATTAATTTTTGCTTCTACGGCAGCCATAGAAACATTAGAATCTTTAACAGAATTAACTAGTTTTTTCGCTTCTTCTAATTTAGCAGAAATATCAGAACTAGAATCACTTGATAAAGAAACAGCACCATCTACTAATATATCAACAACCTCTTCAGAAACTCTTACGTGTCCCCAATTTATAGCTATTATCTCTTTAGTAGCGTCTTTTTTTTCTATCTCAATTACACCAACAGTTAATGCAGAAACTAAAGAAGCGTGTCTTGGCATTACACCAAACTCACCCTCTTTACCTGGTAATGTTACAGTTTTAACATCACCAGAATAGATTTCTCCATTTGGAGTAACAATTGATAATTTAATTGTATCCATATTTATTTACCTTTGTAAGCGAATTACGCTTTCATACCTTCAGCTTTTGCAATAGCTTCGTCTATTCCACCAACCATGTAAAATGAATTTTCTGGCATATGGTCAAAAGAACCATCTAAAATACCTTTGAATCCTTTAATAGTATCTGCAAGTTCAACATATTTACCAGGACTTCCTGTGAAAACTTCAGCAACAAAGAATGGTTGAGATAAGAATTTTTCAATTTTTCTTGCTCTATCAACTACTAATTTATCAGCTTCACTTAACTCATCCATACCAAGAATAGCAATAATATCTTGAAGATCTTTATACTTTTGTAAAAGTGACTGAACACCTCTAGCTACACTATAATGATCATCACCAAGTACATCTGCACTTAAAATTCTAGAAGTTGAATCAAGAGGATCAACCGCTGGGTAGATACCTTTTTCTGCAATCTTTCTGTTAAGAACTGTTGTTGCATCTAAGTGAGCAAAAACAGAAGCAGGAGCTGGATCTGTTAAGTCATCTGCAGGTACATAAACAGCTTGAACTGAAGTAATAGAACCTTTTTTAGTTGTTGTAATTCTTTCTTGTAAAGCACCCATCTCTCTTGCTAATGTTGGTTGGTAACCAACTGCTGAAGGGATTCTTCCAAGTAAAGCTGACATTTCAGAACCTGACTGTGCAAATCTAAAAATATTATCAACAAACATAAGTACATCAAGACCAGCTTCATCTCTGAAGTATTCTGCCATTGTAAGACCTGTAAGTGCAATTCTATTTCTAGCACCTGGAGGCTCACTCATTTGACCATAACATAATGCAACTTTATCAAGTACATTTGAATCTTTCATTTCGAAATAAAGGTCATTTCCTTCTCTTGTTCTTTCACCAACACCAGCAAATACAGAGTAACCATCATGTTTAAATGCAACATTATGAATAAGCTCCATAATAATAACTGTTTTACCAACACCAGCACCACCAAATAGTCCAACTTTACCACCCTTAGAATAAGGAGCAAGTAAATCAACTACTTTAATACCAGTTTCAAACATCTCTGTTGAAGTTGATTGCTCTTCGAAAGAAGGAGCTTCTCTATGAATTGACATAGTTGGAGTACCCTCAGCTACAGGAGCACCATCATCAACAGGCTCACCGATAACATTAAAGATTCTACCAAGTACATTTTCACCAACTGGTACCATGATTGGTGCTCCAGTTGCAATACACTTTGCACCTCTTGTTAAACCTTCAGTCATATCCATAGCAATAGTTCTAACTCTGCTATCTCCAATATGAGCTGCTACTTCTAATACTAATCTCTCTTTAGTACCAGGTACTTCAATCGCATCATTGATTGCAGGTAGGTAGCCGTCGAATTCAACATCAACAACTGGACCCATAATCTGAATAATTTTACCTTCCATATATCCTCTTCCTTTCAATTACTTCATCGACTCAACACCAGAAATAATCTCAATTAATTCTGTTGTAATCGCTGCTTGTCTTGCTTTATTAAATTCAACTGTTAAGTCGTTTACTCTCTCTTTTGCATTATTAGTTGCATTGTCCATTGCTTGCATTCTAGCACTATGCTCTGCTGCAAGCGAATCAATTAAAGAATAATACATATTAAAATCAACATACTTAGCTGTTAAATCATTTAAAATTTCTTCATCATCATCTGGTTCAATATCTAGCATAGATGATTCATGTTCAACTGAAACACTATCTAAAGATACTGGTAATAAATCTTTTGTTCTTAACTCTTGCGAAAGCATATTAAGAAATCCATTATAAACCAAAATAACTTTATCTGTAGTACCATTGTTAAAATCTTCATATGCACCGCTAATAAAATCAGCTGCTTTCTCATACGTTGGTGCTGAAGTTAATCCAACAATAGTATCATGTAAATCTACACCTTGAAAATTAAAATAATCAATACCTTTTCTTCCTGCAGCTCTTAGTCTTACTGTAGCACCTTTATCAGAGTACTCTTCAATAAGAGATCTAATCTTTTTGATAGTTTGCATATTGAAACCACCACAAAGACCTTTATCAGCTGTTACAAAAACAATATCAACTGTTTTTGGATTTTCATTTGGAACAAAAGCACGATTAATATTTTCATCATCTTGAACTCTGCTAACTCTACTAGCAATTTCAGATAAAATATCATTAATTTTTAAAGCATAACTTTTCGCTTGTTCTGACAATTGTTGTGTTCTTCTTAACTTAGCAGAAGAAACAAGCTTCATAGCTTTTGTTGTCTTCTGTGTATTCTTAACACTTTTTATTTGTCTTGATATATCTTTTAAGTTAGCCATAATTTAGTCCCTATTGTGCTTTAAATATAGTTTTAAACTCATTTATTGCAGTTTCAAGAACCTCTTTAATATCATCATCAACTTTTTTCTTAGCTGCAAGATCTGTTATTAAACTAGAGTATTTAGATTCAATAAACTCATGGAATTCATTCTCAAATTTAACAATATCAGATGGATCAATATCATCAAGGAAACCATTTACACCAGCATATAAAATAGAAACTTGTTTCTCAATAACTAATGGCTTATTAACACCTTGTTTTAATAGTTCAACCATTCGTTGACCTCTTTCTAACTGTGCTCTTGTTGATGCATCTAAATCAGAAGCAAACTGTGCAAAAGCTTCAAGCTCTCTATATTGAGCAAGGTCAAGTTTAAGTGTACCAGCAACTTGTTTAGTAGCTTTAATTTGTGCAGCTCCACCAACTCTTGATACAGATAAACCTACATTAATAGCTGGTCTAATACCTGAGTTAAATAGATCAGTTTCTAAGAATATTTGTCCATCAGTAATAGAAATTACGTTTGTTGGAATATAAGCAGCAACATCACCAGCTTGAGTTTCAATAATAGGTAAAGCAGTAAGTGAACCACCACCTAAATCATCATTAACTTTAGCAGCTCTTTCTAATAATCTTGAGTGTAGGTAAAAAACATCACCTGGGTAAGCTTCTCTACCTGGAGGTCTTCGTAATAATAATGACATCTCTCTATATGCAACAGCATGTTTAGATAAATCATCATATACAATTAAACAATGTTGAGCATTATCTCTAAAGTACTCACCCATAGCAACACCAGCATAAGGTGCTAAAAATTGTAAAGCAGAAGATTCTGATGCGTTAGCAGTAACAATAGTTGTATACTCCATTGCTCCAGCAGCTTCTAAAGCTCCAACAACATTAGCAATAGTAGATGCTTTTTGACCAATAGCAACATATACACATTTTACATCTTGCCCTTTTTGGTTGATAATTGCATCAATAGCAACTGTAGTTTTACCAGTTTGTCTATCACCAATAATAAGCTCTCTTTGACCTCTACCAATTGGTACAAGTGCATCAATAGCTTTAATACCAGTTTGTAATGGCTCATGAACAGATTTTCTAGCCATGATTCCTGGTGCTTTATCTTCTAAAAGTCTTTTTTCTGCAGCTTCAATAACGCCCTTACCATCAACTGGCTCACCAAGTGCATTTACAACTCTACCTAATGTATTTGGTCCAACTGGAATCTCTAAAAGCTCACCAAGTCTTTTACAACTTGTACCTTCTCTTAGTCCTTCACTAGAACCTAATATAACAATACCAACTGCTGATTCTTCTAAGTTTGAAGCGATACCTCTTGCACCATTTTCAAACTCAACTATCTCACCAGCCATAACATTATTTAACCCATAAACTTTTGCAATACCATCTGCGAAAGAGATGATTTTACCTGTTTCATTGATATCTACATTTAATTCAAAATTATCAATTCTTTCTTTTATTATAGAACTGATTTCATCAGCTTGAATTTTTGTACTCATTCAATTTCTCCTTTATTTTTATAAATCAAGACTACGTTGTGGTCTCTAAACTGCTTTTAAAATATGATCAATCATTTGTGACTTTAATCTTTCTTTAGAAAAACCAACTTCAACACCAAGACCATCAATATCTACTTTTATTCCATCATAATCACATATATTCTGAGTAAGCGATAAACTTACTTTGAATTTAGTTGCAAATTGAGAATTCAATTTTTCAACTTCTGCATCTTCTAATTTTACATTTGTGTGAATAACACCAGTGTAAGAATTATTTAAAACAGCTAATTCACTTTCTAATATACTAACTATAGAAGGGATAATATCTAATCGTTTTTTTTCACCTAATAATTTAATTAAATTTTTAATTGTATTACTAGCATTATCTACAAATGATAAAATCAAATCAATTTTTTTATCAACTGAAATATCAGTTGATGATATAATTAATAAAAATTTCTCATCTGAATATGCAGGTAAAATAGTATTTAATTCATTAAAGATAGATGATAAGCTATTAGCGTCAACATCTGACATTAAAGCTTTTACATATCTTTTTGCTACTAAATCAATCATCTAAGCAACCTTTTTAGAAATAATATTTGTTAACTCATTTTGAGATAATTCAATATTTTCATTACTTAACAATTGGTTAAGAACATCCTGAACCACTTCTTTTTTAACTTTTCTTGTTTCTAGTTCTGTTTTCTCATCAAAACTTTTTGAAAGAAAAGCAATCTCTTGCTCTACAGCAATTTCTACTTTTTTCTTTATTGCATCAATATCATTATTAGCAGACTCTACTAACTCTTGGGCAACTTTTTTTGCATTTTCAATTTCAAGTTTTGCATCAGCAACTCTTTTTTCAGAAGCTTTTAATAGATCTTGAACCTTATCCAAGTCAGCTTGAATAGATTTTGTTCTATCAACAAAAAAAGTTTTAACTTTATCTGCAATTAGATAATAAATTATCGCTGCGAAAATAAAGAAGTTAACAGTTCTTTCTAATATATCAGTTTCAACATTTGCATCACTTGCAAATAAAGATAACGGCACAACTACAGATAGTGCAAATAAAATTTTTTTCATACTTTCACCACCTTATATTGAGCTAAGCTTAACTTTTAAGCCTTGTTTAAATTGAGGCATCTGAGAAACAAGTGAATTCTCTAATGCAATCTTTTCTTCACCTAAAGCAGCAACAAAAGAAACATAATTTTCTTCTATTTTAGCTTTATGATCAGCAAGTTTTACATTAGCTACATCACTAGCGTCTAATTTAGCTTTTTCACGAATTGAAATCGCTTCTTTTTTTGCTTGAGTAGTAATATTATTAGCTTCCTCAAGCATCCCATCTACATCAGCACCATTGTTTTTAGCATTTTCTATATCAGATTTAATCTGATTGTCTCTATCATCCATGTGCTTAAATAAAGGCTTGTAAAGACAGCTATTCAGTCTAGCAAGCACTAATAAAAACACAATACCTGAACTAAGTAGCAATATTGGACTTAAGTCTAACATTTATTTCTCCATACAATTTTTACAGTTTAGTTACACTAAAACTTGAGCAAATTATATCGAAATTAACCTATAATTTTTATTAAAGAAGATTATAAGCTGTTGATTATTTATTTTGGAAATATTTAATGATATTTTCTATATCATCTTGTGAATTTATTTTTATTTTAAAATAGTTTTTATCAATTTTTGCATCTAAATTGTCTATTTTTAATTTTTCAGTGATATTTTCTAATGATTTATAGTTAAATCTATTTGTTTTATCACTATTTGAATTTAGTTTTTCAATCTCATTTGTATCATTTTTTAACTTTTTTACTAAAATCTCAGTTTCTCTAACACTTAACTTTTGACCAATAATTGAATCAACAATAATTTTTTGCTTTTCTTGGCTAAGACCAACTAGTAATTTAGCATGACCTAAAGATATTTTATCACCACCTATCATTTTTTGTGTATCATTACTTAATGTTAATAATCTTAAAACATTGGTAATGCTACTTCTACTTTTAGAAACTAATTTTGCTAACTCCTCATGAGTTATATTGTAATCATTAATTAAACCAGCATATGAATACGCAATCTCTATTATATTTAAATCATCTCTTTGAATATTTTCTATTAAAGCTAATTCTCTTAACTTTGAATCTTCTACATCTATAACCAAAGCTTTTATTGTAGTTTTTTCTGCCATTTTTGTAGCTTTAAGTCTACGTTCACCAGCAATTAGTAAAAAGTTCTCACCATCTCTTGTCACAACAATTGGCTGTAAAAGTCCATTTGTAATAATTGAGTTACTTAACTCATTAAGTTTATCTTCATTAAATATTTTCCTTGGTTGATAAGGATTTAATTTTATTTTATCTATTTCTATCTCTAAAATATCGTTGTTATTTGTATTATTACTTTCATAAGCAGTCTCTATTTCACCTAATAGCTCACCGAGTCCTCTACCTAATGCCATAACTTGCTCCCTTTATTTTAGTATTGATTTTGCTAAATTTGTATAAGCTTTAGTTCCACTTGATTTTGCATCATAAAGCATTATAGGTTTTCCAAAACTTGGAGATTCTGCTAATTTTATATTTCTTGGAATTACTACATAAGAATCATCATTTAATTTAAAAAGTTTATTCTCAAAATGTTTAGCTAAGTCAGCAAAAACTTGTTTTGATAAGTTATTTTGACCACTATACATTGTTGGTAAAAAACCTTTAATATCTAATTGTCTGTTAATAGTCTGTCTTATTAGTTTAATTGTATTTAATAACTGTGCTAAACCTTCTAATGCAAAAAATTCACATTGTATTGGTATAAGAACAGAATTTGCTGCACTAAGTGTATTTATAGTTAAAGGTCCTAATGCGGGTGGGGAATCAATAATAATAAAATCATAATCTTTTTTAATTGCATCAACTTTTCTTTTTAAAACCAACTCTCTATCTTTAGTATTTTTATAAAACTCTTTTTCTATACCTACAAGCCCAATATTAGATGGTGCTACATATAAGTTATCAATACTTTTAACATCTAAAATAATATCATTTAACTCTTTTGTACCTAACATAACATGATACAAGTTATATTCATAAGAATCTCTATGAAAGCCTAAACTAGTTGTCGCATTAGATTGAGGGTCTGCATCTATTAGTAAAACTTTTTTACCTTCAATTGCAAGTGCTGCACTTAAATTAACTGCAGTTGTAGTTTTACCTACTCCACCTTTTTGATTTGCGATAGTTATTACTTGAGTCATCTTAAACTAAATACCTTTTCTTTATCTATAAATATAGAACCATCACTATTCAACATAGAATGTTCTAATGATTTTTTTTGATTATTGATGGTCGTTTCCATCTGTCTACTCTTTTCAAATTCTATCGAATATTTACTAAAAATATGCTTCCATGATATTTTACTTTCTAGTTTTTGAAAATAGATATTTAATACTTTATTTAAATTTATTGATATATCTAAATGTCCAAATTGATTATTTACTTTATATAAATTTAGCCCTATTCCACAATAAATAAGTTCACCGCTTAAATTAGTTATAGTACCACCTATTTTTTTATTTTCTATATAAAAATCATTTGGCCACTTTAACCATACTTGAGAATCCAAGGAGTTTAATATATCTTTTAATATATAGCTAAAATATATTGAACTAGATTGTAGTGGTAGATCTAATGGTAATACAGATTTATTCATAACAAACGATAAAAAAAGATTTCCTGTTTTACCTTCCCAGCTATTTGTTCTACTCCCAATACCATTTGTTTGATTTTGAGTTACAACCGCAACTGGATTTTTAAAACCATTTTCTTTAATATAATTTTTTAAATATGTATGGGTTGAGTCAACCTCATTAAGATATAATATCTCCAATTTCTAATCTCTTTCCTCTAATATAATCTACTACACTCATCTCTTTTTTAGATGATGGTTGAACTTTAAAAATTCTAATAGTCCCTTTTTTACAACCAACCAAAATACTTTTTTTATCAATATCTAAAATAGCACCAATATTATTTGAACTATCAATATCTTCAAGTAAACACTCTTTTATTTTTAAATTTGATGATAAATATATATCTGGCCAAGATTTATATGCTCTATATTTGTTGTAAAAATTTAAAGCATCTTCAAATTCAATTAAACCATCACTCTTTTTAACTTTTCCACAATGAGATACCATAGCTAAGTTTTGTTTTTTTGCAGATATATTTTCAAAGTTTTCTAACACTTCAATTGTTAATGATGCCGCAATGTTTGACAATCCATTAAATAGTTCTTCTACAACCATATCTTTTCCAATAGGTAAATATTTTAAACCTAAAATATCCCCACTATCTAAACCAACATCCATAAACATAGCTGTTACACCTGTGTAACTATCACCATTTAAAATTGATTGCTGAATTGGACTTGCACCTCTATATTTTGGAAGTAATGAAGCGTGTAAATTTATACATGGAGCAATATCTAAAATAGTTTTAGGCAAAATTTGCCCATATGCTGCAACAATAATTATATCTGGATTTAATTTTTTTATATTATCACAAGTTACTTTATCTTTAAGTGTAGTTGGTTGGTATATTGGTAAACTCAATCCATTATCAATTGTAAATTGTTTAATATGAGGTGGTGTTAAAACTTGCTTTCTTCCAACTGGCTTATCAGGTTGAGTAAACAATGCCACAATATCATAATCTTTTTCCAATAATCTTTCAAATATAACTGTCGCATAATCTGGTGTACCCATAAATATAATTCGCATTTAATTTCCCTTGAAAATAGTACCTAATGTGTGTTCTGAATTTAATAAATAATCTTTTGCATACTCTAAATTAAATCCACTTGTTAAAAACATATTTTTATTATTTTTCATTAAAAAGTCTGCTGCTTTTAGTTTTGTAACTATACCACCCGTAGCAAATTCACTATTTGCACTGTGTGTTGCATTTAACTCTTCTTCTAAAATATTTGTAACTATTTTTTGTAACTTTGCATCTTTATGTGTATGTGGATTTTCACTATAATACCCATCAATATCAGTTAATATTGCTAATAAGTCTCCATTAAAATGATGTGTTATATGAGCTGAAAGTTGATCATTATCACCAAAAACCAATTCATCTACTGCTGTTACATCATTTTCATTTACAATTGGAACCACACCATTTTTTAAAAGTGTATCAATTGCATCTTTAGCATGTTCTAATCTATCTTTGTCTCTAAAAATTGTAGCCTCTAATAAAATCTGAGAACATAAAATATCATATTTATTAAATTCATGTTTATATGTACTCATTAAAAGAGGTTGTCCAATTGATGCTAAAGCTTGTTTATTTGATACAATAGTTCTATCAAGTTGCAAAAGTGTAAATCCAGCTGCTACAGCTCCTGAACTTATCAAAATGACATCATATTTTTCTTTTAATAAAGATATAAACTCAACTAAATTATCAAGTCTTCTGTGTGCAAGTTTTCCATCTTGAGTTAAAACTGCACTTCCAACTTTTAGTACTAGGCGTTGCATTTATCCATACTTATTAAATCATATAAAGAATATTTTATACCATTGATATTATCATGTGTTGCAGATGATATTGGTAATACAAAATATGGTAGATTTTCATCATATTTGGAGTAAGTTAAATCTTGTAAAAAATATTGTTTATCTTTATCAAAAGAGAAACTATTTTGACTACTTACTTCTAAACCAATATCTTTAATAAATTGTACAGTCATATCATTTGTTTCTTCGGGAGATACTGCATCAATTTTTGATAATGCAATTGCAAACTTTCTTGAAGCTAATTCTGGTGAGAACTTTTTAACTTCCTCTTTTAGTACTTTATACTGCTCAAGCATCTCTCTATAGTTTGACACATCAATCATATACAATAATGTTTTAGTTCTTTCAATATGTTTTAAAAACTCTATACCTAAACCTCTACCGTCTGAAGCACCTTCAATAATTCCTGGAATATCTGCTGCAACAAAAGAGTTATATTCACCAACTTCTACAACACCTAACTTTGGTGTTAGTGTTGTAAACTCATAGTTTGCAACTTGTGGTCTAGCATTTGAAATTGTTGATATTAATGTTGATTTTCCAACATTTGGATAACCTACAAGTCCAACATCTGCTATTAGTTTTAACTCTAATCTAATCTCTTTTTCAATACCTGCAAGTCCTGGTTGAGCATAAGTTGGTGTTTGATTTCTTGAGTTCTTAAAGTGATAGTTACCCTGTCCACCTTTTCCACCCTCTAAAAATAAAACAGGTTCACCCTCTTCTAAAAGATCCATTATAACCTCTTGAGTATCCTCATCAACAACTTGAGTTCCTGGTGGAACTCTTAATACAATACTTTCTGCAGATTTTCCTGTACATCTTCTACTAGTTCCTGGTTCACCATTTTTCGCTTTTATATTATGTCTACCTTTAAACCATGATAATGTATCTGTGTTATTATTCACTTGGAAGTAAATATTACCACCTTTTCCACCATCACCACCGTCTGGTCCACCTTTTACAACAAACTTCTCTTTTCTAAATGAAACACACCCTGGTCCACCACGACCTGATTTTATGGTAAAACTAGCACTATCTACGAACATTTTAAAACTCCTGCTTTAAATTAATTTAATTAATTTATAATAAATAATAAAAAATTTTAAACAAATCACTTATTATTTACTATAACACAAATAAAAAAAGCACTATAGCAAATTGCCACAGTGCTTTTAAAATTTTAGTTTATTTACAACTTACGAAGCGTAAACTGAAACTTTTTTTCTATTTTTATCTTTTTGTTCAAATTTAACAACACCGTCAATTAATGAGTATATTGTATGATCTTTCCCAATTCCAACATTAGCACCAACATGTACTTTTGTTCCTCTTTGTCTAATGATAATGTTACCAGCAACTACTGATTCACCACCATATTTCTTAACTCCTAGTCTTCTACCAGCTGAGTCTCTATTATTATTAGTACTACCTTGACCTTTCTTGTGAGCCATATTTTATTCCTTATGCTGCTATTTTAGTAATTCTAACTTTTGTGAAGCTTCTTCTGAAACCTCTTTTTAGCTTACTATCTTTTCTTCTTAGTTTCTTGTAAATGATAACTTTCTTATCTCTACCTTCAACGATAACCTCTGCTGTTACTACTGCTTTTGCTGCTGCATCTGCTGTTAATAATGTCTCACCATTGTTTACAGCTATTACATCTGTAAATTCAACAGTTTCTTTTGGTTCTTTACTTAGCTTGTCAATATTTAAAATATCACCTTCAGATACTTTATATTGTTTTCCACCAGTTTTGATAATTGCGTACATTGCATATCCTCTTAAAATTTATGATGCGAATTATATCTAAACATACTTTAAATATTCTTTAAGTGCAAAATAGACTAATCAACTATTACTGATAATCAGCTACAGTAGCAATAACATCCATCTCAATCATTGCATTTTTAGGTAAACCATTTACAGCTATAGTACTTCTTACAGGCTTATGATCACCAAAAACTTCTGCCATAATTACATTTACAATTCCAAAGTCATTCATATCTGTTAAAAAAATATTTATCTTAATAACATTGTCCATTGAACTTAAATTATCTTCTAATATTGCTTTAATATTAGTAAATATTTGTCTTGTTTGTTTTTTAATATCATTTTCAAGCATAACACCATCTACTGTTAAAGCAATTTGCCCTGATGAATAAAGTAAACCATTTACTTTTACAGCCTGAGAATAAGGTCCTATTGCTTGGGGTGCATTATTTGTATTTAAAAATTCCATAAATCTCCTAACTAAATTTTTTGTAATTATACAATATAAAATCTAAATATCAACCAATTTACCAGTTTTTAATGATTTTATCTTCTGCTTTAATGATCTGATATTTTTTGACTTTGTTCTAAAGTCAATATTTTCATCATAATTCAATTGTTGCAATTGCTTATTGTAGTATGGCAGTGATAACAAAATAAGTTGTTTTTCAAACTCCTCTTTTGAATATGTTATCAAATTTTCCTGTAGTGTTATACTTATAAGTGATGTATTAGATGGGTCGTTTAAAAGCATATTAAACTCATCTATATGTATTTGTATCATTTGATTATTTATGTTTTGTTTTAATATGCTTAATAAAGAGTTATCCTCTAAAACTGATCTTATTATACTTAGTTCTGCTATATCTATAGATGATAAGTTTGCATTACTTACTTGTTGGTTATTAAAATGTTGTACTTGTACTAATTGTGAGTTAACATTTAATTTTCTTGCAATTAAACTTTGATACTCCTCTTGAAGTATAGGACTTAATGTTTTTAAATAATCATTTGTCTCTTGTAATGCTTGTTGTTTCTCTTGAGGATTTTGAATATTAAACTTTTTTATAATAAAATCTATAACATAAGGTATAAATGGTGTTGGGCTTACAAACATCTCATTTAGTTCATCAATTTTATTAGAAGCAACCATATCAGCTGGATCCATACCATCTTTAAATATTACTACACCACCTTTAAAGTCACTATGACTTAATAATAAACTAGCTTTATAAGCAGCATTTAATCCAGCTTTATCTCCATCATATGCAACTATTACTTTTGGTTCACCTCTATTTAATAAAGGTAGATGTTCTTGTGTTAGAGCTGTACCTAGTGTAGCAACTGTATTTGAAAAACCAGCTTGATGAAGCATAACAACATCAAGATACCCTTCAGTAATAATAATTGTTTTTTGTTTATATATAGTCTCTTTGGCAAGATGATAACCATACAAAAGTTTTGATTTATTAAATAGTTTTGTTTGTGGTGAGTTAATATACTTTGCATTGTGTCCAGTTATTGTTCTTCCACCAAAACCTACAATATTTCCAGTAATTGTATAAATAGGAAATGTTATTCTTTCTATAAACCTTGAATATAATCCATTTTGCCCACTATCTATTATCCCTAACTCTTTAGCATCTGCTAAATTTAGAAAATTATTTTTTAGATAGTTTATAGTATCGTTTGAAGCACTTGCATACCCTATTTCAAATTTCTCTATTGAAAAGTCAGATATTCCTCTACTTTTTAAATAAGCCAACGACTTTTCATTGTGTATTAATAGCTTTTGATAGTGTTCATTTACTTTAGATATTATTGTTGAATCAATTTTTTTAAAACTTGTATCATGTTCTAAGGATACATTTACCATAGAAGCTAATTTTTCTAAAGACTCAGGGTATGATAGTTTTTCATACTCCATAACAAATTTTATACTATCTCCACCTACTCCACATCCAAAACAGTGATATATCTGTTTTGCAGGACTAACTACAAATGATGGTGTATCTTCACCATGAAATGGGCAACAAGCTTTAAAGTTTGCTCCAGTTTTTTTAAGTTCTATAAACTGAGATATTATATCAACTACATCAAGATGGGATTTAAGATTTTCAATTGATTCTTTTGTTATCATTATTTAATATCCATCTTTATTGTGTAAACTCTTTACAGTTTTCATCATTTTTATTACAATCAAAAGTATAATTTACTTTATCGTATATAAATTCTAAACTTTTCTCACTATCTAACCAAACTATATATTTAGTATCTGATAATTTATTCCATGTTGTACTTTTTTGTTTATTTGAGGATAGTATAGGGTATGTTAATATTTTATTAAACAATAAACTCTCATCATCCTCTAAAGTATCCAATGGTGTCAAATCAGCTTTTAGTATTTGTTGATTTTTATATCTATTTATCCCATCTCTAATTAAAACAATATCACTTTTTATTTTAATGATATTTGTTTTATCTAATGAGTTTCCAAGCTTAGGTATAGCTACAATAGCAATTATAGATATTATTGCTATTGCAAATATTATTTCAAGTAAAGAGAAAGCTTTACTTTTATTTGATTTCATTATCCAAAGAATCTATTTATATCGTTATATAAACCAAGTGACATTAGTCCTAGTAGTATCACCCATCCAACTACAGTTAAATATATAAGAACACTATCACTAGGTTTTCTTCTTGTTATCATCTCATAAATATTAAACATGATATGACCACCATCAAGGGCAGGTATTGGAAGAAGATTTAAAACACCTAGATTTACAGAAATTAGTGCCATAATTGTTAAAAGTGCTACAAAACTAGATTGACTTGCATCTGATATAACTGTACCGATACTTATAACACCACCTATTTCACTACTTGGAACAATACCTTGAATAAGTTTTTGAACACCTAAAAATATCATTTTACTAGCTTCAATAGTTTTATCGTAACCAAAAGATATAGCTTCAAGAGGAGAATAATATATAGTTACAACCTTAGGAGCA
Source organism: Campylobacterota bacterium (assembly GCA_034723795.1). Lineage (GTDB taxonomy): Bacteria > Campylobacterota > Campylobacteria > Campylobacterales > Arcobacteraceae > JAIOSF01. The sequence continues at coordinate 4,078 of JAYEPG010000088.1, read as the reverse complement.
GGTGCAATTCCTATCATCTTTTTTTGGATTTTTTCTTTAAACATATTTTGAGAATCAGAAAGTTTTGGTCTAATTATAATCGCCTGAACTTTACCATCTCTTTTAATATAAAACTTTAAAGCACCCTTGGCATTTTTTATAATTACACTTAGGTCATCCCAAGTTTTTATTTCATTATCATTTATTTTTAATATCTCATCATTTGCTTTTAATCCAGCTTTTTGTGCAGGTGAATTTTCTACAACTTTACCTATATTTGGAGCTAAATGATTGTTTCCTAAAAGACCAATAGCTATATAAATTATAAATGCTAATAAAAAGTTAGCAGCAGGACCAGCAAGTAAAATTAATATTCTTTGAAAAGGTGTCTTTGTGTTATAACTATCATCTTCGTTATTAGCCAATGCTGGATTTAAATCCTCCTGCCCTTTCATCTTTACATATCCACCAAGTGGAATAAGTGAAAAAGTCCATTGTGTACCTTTCCATTGTTTAGTTATAAGTTTTTTACCAAAACCAATTGAAAATACATAAACTTTTACACCAAGTAACCGTGCAACAGTGAAATGCCCAAGTTCATGAATAAAAACTAAGATTGATAAAACAATCAGAAAAGTTACAAAACCCACAGAAATATCTCCTAAATCTTATTTTAAATAATCACGAATATATTCATATCCAGAGTATAAAGTTAAAGCAACAGCTAACCATAAAAGTTCAGTCGCAAATGGCCAATCCATTATTAAAAAACCTATAGCTATCATTTGTACTACAGTTTTAACTTTTCCAGCCATTGTTGATGCAACTGATTTACCTTCTGAAACTGCAACAACTCTTAAACCTGTAATAAAAAATTCTCTTGAAAGTATAAGAAAAACTGCAAATGCCCCAGCTCTTCCCATAACTAAAAGTCCAATAAATCCAGCAAGTACTAACATCTTGTCTGCTAGTGGGTCTAAAATACTTCCTAGTTTTGTCATTTGATTCCATTGTCTTGCAATAAAACCATCAAAAAAATCAGTAACAGATGCTATAACAAAAATTAAACCAGCAAAATAATCAAACCAACTAGGGTGCCAACCCTCAAAAATCGGATTAGTTTGGTCAACCATAAACCATAACATTAGTGGAGCTAGAAGTATTCTAAAAGCTGCTAACACATTTGGTAAGTTAAAATTCTTTTCTTTTGGCTCTTTTATATTTGCAGTCATTATTTTTTAAATGTAGTCCCACCATCAACAATAAGAGTAGTCCCTGTAATCCAAGAAGCTTCATCACTACATAAAAAGTAACATGCACTAGCTAAATCATCAGGTTGTCCCATTCTATTTAAAGGAGATAACTCTGCAGTTTTAGCAGCTACCTCTTCATAGTTTGTAAACGCTCTTAAAGCATCAGTTTCAATTGGTCCACCACTTACAGCATTAACTCGAATACCATCTTGCCCAAGCTCTGTAGCAGCATATCTTACCATAGCTTCAACAGCAGCTTTATTTGTACCATGCCCTGCATAGTTTTCAATATAAACAAGATTTCCTGTTGAACTTAAACTAACTATTGCACCACCATCTGTCATTCTTTTTGCAGCTTGTTGTGAACATGTAACAAATGCATCTACTGTAGCAGTATAGATATTGTTTAATCCTCTTGGTTTTAGTTTCATAAACTTATTATACCCACCAACAACTGCTCTACCATAAATCATAGCATTTGAGATAAAATAATCAACTTTATCAAAATCTTTATCAATCTGTAAAAACAACTCTTTAGCTGTTTCAGGTTCTAAAATATTAAATGGATAGTATCTAGCTTTTATACCAAACTTTGATTCTAAATCATCTGCAATCTCTTTTGCAAACTCTTCATTTGAATTATATGTAAATGCAATATTTATCCCCTCTTTTGCAAACCTATAAGCACAAGCTTTACCTATACCTTTAGTTGCTCCTGTTATTACAAGTGTTTTAGCTGACATTGACGACCCTTTTATTAAATATTATTTATTATAAATTTTTTCGTATGTTATCGTAAATTGCTTTGAATAAAGATAAATTATAAGTTATTTTATTAATATACAATTAATAAAAATAGGGATATAATAATTATACATATAAGAAAAGGAGTCCAAAATGAATATTAATCCTTCATATACAAGTTTACCGGGCATTAGTGATGTACAATCAGCATCATTAGAAAAGTTAGGTTCAGCTTTAGCCATAAACAGTGCATCAGATGATGCATCTGGCTTAGCCATTGCAGATGCCTTAGGTTTACAGAAAACTTCATTAACACAAACTGTTGAGAATATGAATAGTGGTATAGCTATGAGTACTATCGCACAAAGTGGTATCTCTTCACAAACAGATATTCTTGAAAATATTAGAACTGAAACTTTAAAAGCAATGAATGGTACAACAAGCCAAGAGGGTATTGATGCTATAGCTGAACAAATATCAAAATATATTGACCAGTATGAGCAAATATCTAATGGTACTACATACAATGGTGAAGCACTATTAAAAACTGCAGGTGACCAATCAGATGATTTATCTATTGTTGGTGATGAATCTATTATAAGTATGGAAAAAGCAGATACTGCAAGTATATCTGATCAGTTAAGAACTGCATTATCAACATTCACAAATAGTAGAGATGATATGGCAAATATGCTTGATGTTGTAGATCAAGGTTCAACTCAATTAGCTTCATATGCTTCTGATTTTGCTTCTGCTTCAAATGGGATGGAATCAACTGCTAGATATTCTATAAGTACGGAAAAAGAGATTGCTTTAGCTCAATCAACTATTTTAGATATTGATTATAGTAAAGAGGTAAGTGACTTTAGCAAAACAAATATTATGGCTCAGATTGGTATGGTTGTTCAGTCACAATCAAATGCTGTTCAAAGTAGAAATATATCTTTACTTTCATAGTAGAGTAAGGATATAAATTAAACTATGAAATTAGGAATATTATTATTTATTATTGGTGTGGTTTTAGTTGTATATCTTGCAAATATAAAAATTAAAAAACGATTTCTATCTAACGTGGGGATTGTTTTTGGTATTTTACTTTTAATTTATGGGTTGATATTATCTATGCAACCTGATGAGTTTATTGTTTATACCAAAACAACTATATCCCAAGAGGCTAAATAGCTAACTTATTTTCGTGTTACTAATATACCACTTAACACGATAAATCCAATTCCTATTAAGACCATACTGTTTGGAAATGCATCTCCTAAAAACACCCCTATAATAATTGAAAATAGTATTGTGGTATAACTTATAGTACCTACAATTCCACCTTGAGCTAAAGAATATGCTTTTGTCATATATATTTGTGAGAATGTTGCAAATACCCCAAGACAAACTATATATAACCATGCCATTCCAGTTGGCATCACAAAGGGTGCGATTACCCAATCTAAACTTTCAGTTACAAAAAACTCACCTAAAGTTAAAAGTATAATAGGTCCAATAGTCCCAACAACCATAAAAGACAATACAATAGCTCTACTATCATAATACTTTCTTAACTCTCGAATTGAAGTATATGCAAGTCCAGCTCCCACTCCACTTAAAATCCCAAGCCAATCTGTCTTGCTCAAAGATGTCACATCAAAACCTGTTATAAATAAAACACCAAAAAAACCAATAAAAACACCAACCCAAGCTATATTTGATAATTTCTCTTTTAAAAGTATATATGAGAATATTGCTGTAAATATAGGAGAAACTTTACTAAATGTAAGTGCTTCAGCTAGTGGTATATGTGCAATATTATAAAAATACATCAAAAGTGCACTAAACCCTATAAATCCTCTAGCAAATAGCAATAGTGGTTTTCCCCCACTTTGTGTTAATGGTGATTTATAAATTGCAAATAGTATTATAATAACACCTGATAAATTTCTAAAAAAAACCACTTCAATTGAACTCATATAGCCACTAAGTAATTTAGCAAATCCTATTGTAAAGGAGAATAAAAATGATGCAATTAGCATATACCTAATAGCTTGTTCTGTATTGTTATTATCTGTACTATTTATCATAATCGCGATTTTAATATAATT
>JAYEPG010000087.1:0-12536 GCA_034723795.1 Campylobacterota bacterium | reverse complement strand
CTTTATTGAATCTATTTTTAAATGTACATTTTTTACATAATTCTTCTACTGCTAAATTGTTTTTAAAACCATTTACTATATCAGTTGATCTCTTAGAGTTTAATATATCTTTTAAAGATTTGTCATTAAGGTTACCTAGATTTATACATCCAAAACTATCTAAACAACATGGTACAACTGTACCAGAAGATAAAATAGCAATTTGTGATGATAAACCATGACAATATCCATTTGAGTGCTCTGTATCGTTTAGACTTGGCCATTTAAAGTACTTATCAAAGTCTATTAATATTTGATTCTCTAATCTAATTGGTTTATCAAAATTTATTTTAGATAAGTTTATATTGAATTTTTTTGAAAGAATAGTAAAAACTTTTGAATTAAAACTATTTTCACTATTATTTTCATCTAAGTTCCACAATCTAAAGTTTATAAAATTGTGAATTTTATTTTTAAGCTTTAAATCACACAATTTAAACATAGGTTCTAAATACTCTTCCAGTGATATTTTCATCTCATTTTTATTATAACTATTTAGTGAAAAGTTTATCTGTTTAATTGCCTTATGTAAAAATAATTCAGGCTTAAATTTATTTAAATAATAACCAGTTGTTGTAATATGTACTTTAAATTTATATTTATATGAAATATCTAAATAGTTTTCTAAATTAGATAATGCTAATGGATCTCCAAATACATGAAAAGCTATATCTTTAGTAAATGGTTGTAGTTGTAATAATATTTTTTCAAAAAGTTCTAAACTAATAGTTTGAGAACTCACATCTTTTGTTGGACAAAAGCTACAGGACAAGCCACATATATTTGTGAGTTCTATATAAACTTTATGAAATTTGTAATGCATTTTTCACTAAAAAAATATTTTGTTTTAGTTTTTCTACTCTTGATTCATACTCACTCAAGTTATCGTTATAGTGTGATGAGTTTGATATTGCTTCAAGTTTTTCATCAAAATGTATAATAGTTTGCTTCTGTATATCTTCATCAGTTAAACCAAGTAGAAGTTGTGGCGTTTGTTTTTCCAATTTCATTACTGTGTGTTCTAATGTATATTTATTATCAATTTCAATATTTAAATAGTTACACATTTCTATATATAAGTTATTAATACTTGATGCATACCTACTATATATCGTACCTGCAAAATCATTTAAATATACATGATAGTTTTTATAATTTGCAAAAAAATCTAATTTTTCATCATCTGATATATCTACATTTTCTTTATATACTTTATTTAGCATATGTACAGTACTTATATATAATATCTCACTACAATTCTCTTTTATCTCATCTAAAAATTCATCTTTTTTCAATTTTATATCCTCATAAAAAAAGAGAGCTTAAAAAAAGCTCTCTTTATAAATACTTTTTTGTATTCTTATTCTACTTTAAGCTTCTGGTCCAGATGCTGTAAAATCAAAATCACTATCTTCTGTTAAGTATTTTTTAAAGTTTTCTCTATACATATTAGCTAAATTATGTGAAGCCTTATCATAGTCTGCTTTATTTTCCCATGTATTTCTTGGATTTAATACTTCAGTATCAACACCATCAAGAGTTTTTGGTATAGAAAGATTAAAAATAGGTAATGTTTCAAATTCACTATTTTCTATATTACCATCTAAAATACCATTTATACATGCTCTTGTATTTTTAATACTCATTCTATGACCAGTACCATAAGCACCACCAGTCCAACCTGTATTTACAAGATATACATTTACATTATGTTTTTCTATTTTTTCACCAAGAAGTTTAGCGTAAACTGTTGGATGAAGTGGTAAAAATGCTTCACCAAAACATGCACTAAATGTAGCAGTAGGCTCTTTAACACCTCTTTCAGTCCCAGCAACTTTAGCAGTATATCCACTTAAAAAGTAATACATAGCTTGCTCATTTGTAAGTTTTGATACAGGAGGCAATACACCATATGCATCTGCAGATAGAAAAATAATATTTGTAGGATGTCCTGCAATACTACCTGGCTGAATATTATCAATATGATTAATAGGATAAGAAACTCTTGTATTTTCAGTTTTACTACCATCAGTATAATCAACATTACCCTCATCATCAGCAACTACATTTTCTAATATAGCACCTTTTCTAATAGCAGCAAATATCTCTGGTTCACTTGATTTATCAAGGTTGATAACTTTCGCATAACAACCACCCTCAAAGTTAAATACACCATCATCATCCCAACCATGTTCATCATCACCGATTAAAGCTCTTTTAGGGTCTGTAGAAAGTGTAGTTTTTCCTGTTCCTGAAAGTCCAAAGAATAGGGCAGTATCACCTTTTTCTCCAACATTTGCAGAACAATGCATTGCCATCTTACCATCTAATGGAAGCCAGTAATTCATCATTGAAAAAACACCTTTTTTCATCTCACCTGCATACCAAGTACCACCAATAACAGCTTCATTGTTTTCTACATTAAAAGCTACATAAACTTCTGAATGTAAACCTTGAGCTTGCCAATCTTGATTAACAGTTTTACAAGCGTTATAAATTGTAAAATCAGGTGTAAAGTCTTCTAAATCAGAATCAGAAGGAACAATAAACATATTTTTAATAAAATGAGCTTGCCAAGCAATTTCAGTAATAAATCGAACAGATTTTCTACTGTTTAAACTTGAACCACAATAAACATCTGTAACATAAAGATCTTTACCACTTAATTGTTCTTTTGAAGTATTTAACATAGATTCATAAGTTGATTGATCAACATATCTATTTACATCACCCCAAGAGATATATTTTGAAGATGGATCTGCAAATGCAAAGTATTTGTCTTTAGGACTTCTACCTGTAAAAATACCTGTATCTATCATTAAAGCACCACTAGAGGCAATTTTTGCCCCTTCATTCTCAACTGCATGGTCAATTAAAGTATCAACGTCAAGGTTTAAATAAACCTGACCTACATTTTCTAAACCAAGAGAGTTTTTTATATCTGACATATCTGTTTTTTCCTAATTCTTATTTAAATACTGATAATAGTACACCAGCTGCTACGGCTGAACCAATAACACCTGCAACATTTGGACCCATTGCATGCATTAATAATATATTTGATTTGTCATATTCTTGACCAACCTTACTTACAACTCTTGCTGACATTGGAACAGCTGAAACACCAGCAGCACCAATTAAAGGATTTATCTGTTGATCTTTTGGACTTAATTTATTCATAAGTTTAGCCATTAATACACCAGTTGCTGTACCCACACTAAATGCAATAAGACCAATAAGCATAATTCCCATTGTATCAAGTACTAGGAATTTATCTGCTGCTAGTTTTGAACCAACACCAAGACCTAAGAATATTGTTACAATATTAATTAAAGAGTTTTGCATAGTATCACTTAATCTATCAACAACACCAGATTGTTTCAAGAAGTTACCAAATGTAAATGCACCAATTAAAGGAGCAGATTCAGGTAGCAATAAGATAGCCATCATTAAAATTAGAATTGGTAAAAATAAATTTTCTAATTTATGTACCTTTCTAAGTTTAGGCATTCTAATTTTTCTCTCAGCTTCAGTTGTAAGTGCCCTCATAATTGGAGGTTGAATTACTGGAACTAAAGCCATATAACTATATGCTGCAACTGCAATTGCCCCTAATAAATGAGGTGCTAACGCATTTGCAATAAAAATAGATGTTGGTCCATCTGCACCACCAATAATTGATATAGCACTAGCATCTTGTAAACTAAAACCAATCATAACTGCACCAACTAAAGAACCAAAGATTCCAAATTGTGCAGCACCACCAAGAATAGCAGTTTTAGGATTTGCAAGAAGTGGAGTAAAATCTGTCATTGCTCCAACACCCATAAAGATTAGCAGTGGAAAAAATCCATTTGCTATACCCATATTATAAATAATACCAAGCATACCATTCTCACTAACCATTCCTGCTAAAGGAATATTGGCTAATAAACCACCAAATGCGATAGGTAATAATAGTAAAGGTTCAAAACCTTTTGCAATTGCAAGATAAAATAATATACCAACAATAAGAAACATAATTATTCTTCCCCATGTTTGCTCAAATGTTGTCATTGGTCTTGCATCTTCATCATGTGCTTCTGAAGTCATTATATCATCACTTGGGTTTATTAAAGCATTGATTCCCGTTGTAGCATAAAAAGAAGAAACTAATTCAGTTAATGTTTTAGATTCATACTCTTTTTGTTCTGTTTGCGTTGTTTCTACACCACCAGCCATTAGATTAGCACTAAAAAGTGACATAATCATTAATAACAAGATAGATAAAAGTTTTTTATTCATTGTTTTCTCCAAACTTTAGTTTTTTACCAATTAACCTATAACAACTATAGTTTGACCCTCTTCAACAGCATCATTTGGTTTAACAGCAATATCAACAATTGTACCAGAACAAGGTGCTTCCATATCAATTTCCATTTTCATTGCTTCTAAAATAGATACTACTTGACCTTTTTCTACTTTATCTCCAACATTTACAAGTATTTTCCAAACATTACCACTAACTGTTGCTCCGACTTCAGTTCCAGCTCCTGTTGGTGCTGGTGCCGCTGCTGCAGGAGTAGCTGGTGCTTCAGTTGCAGCTGGTGCAACTACTTGAATATCTGCATTACCTTCAGCCACTTGTACACTAAACTTCTTACCATCAACTACTACTGTATAATTTCCATCTGCCATTTTATTATTTTCCTTTTTCTCTTCTTTATTACTTTCATCTTCATTTTTTCTAATATTTAAAGGTGAATCACCTTTTAAGAATGCTATACCTTTTTCATCACATGAAGCTGCAATAAAAATATTCTCTTCTGTTGTTTCTAAACCTTCAATCTCAAGTCTCTCTTTCCAAGCAGCAATAGATTTTGTAACATCTCTATCTGCAATATCAAGTGGATTTTCTCTTGTAGGCTCTAGCTTTAATTTATCAGAACATAATTTAACAATTTCTGGATTTGGTTCAACTGGTGTTTTACCAAAGTAACCAAGTACCATTTTCCCATATCCTGGAGCAATTTGCTTCCATGGTCCAAACATAACATTTGCATAAGCTTGTTGCCAATAAAATTGAGAAACAGGAGTAACAGATGTACCGTAACCACCTTTTTCAACAACCTCTTGCATAGCTTTAATAACTTCTGGAAATTTATCTAAAGTACCGCTATCTCTCATCATTTGAGTATTTGCAGTTAATGCTCCACCTGGCATTGGTGAGAATGGTATAAGAGGACTTACTTGTGTAGCTTCTGGAGGCATAAAGTAATCTTTTAAACAATCATTTAATGTCTCTTGATATGTAAGTACTTTTTCAGTAGTTAATCCACCAAGGTCATATTTTGTACCTTTTGTAGCATGAAGCATTGTTAAAATATCAGGTTGACTAGTTCCTCCACTTACTGGTGAATTAGCTAAATCAATACCATCAGCTCCTGCATCTAATGCCGCTAGATATGCTGCAACAGATACACCCGCAGTTTCATGTGTATGAAGTCTAATATGTGTATCTTCACCTAAAAGTTTTCTAGCCATAGTAATTGTTTCGTAAATTTTGTTTGGGTTAGCTGTTCCACTTGCATCTTTAAAACAGATTGAATCATATGGTAAACCACTGTCAAGAATTTTTCTTAATGTGTTTTCATAAAATGCAACATCATGAGCACCTTCACAACCAGGAGGTAAATCCATCATTGTTACAACTGCTTCATGTTTTAAACCATGATTCCTAATACATTGTGCAGAGTATTCTAGGTTGTTTACATCATTTAATGCATCAAAATTTCTAATAGTTGTTGTTCCATGTTTAGCAAACATCTTAGCATGTAAATCGATTAATTCTCTGCTTCCTGTATCTAACATTACAGTATTTATACCACGTGCAAGTGTTTGTAGGTTTGCATCTGGACCAACTATTTGTCTAAATTTATCCATCATATCAAATGCATTTTCTTGTAGATAAAAGAATAGTGATTGGAATCTAGCTCCTCCACCAAATTCAAAGTGTGTTATACCAGCATCTTTTGCAGCTTCAACAGCTGGAAAGAAATCATTCATAAGAACTCTTCCACCAAAAACAGATTGAAATCCGTCTCTAAATGTTGTGTCCATTACATCAATATATTTTTTTGACATTCTAATTAACCTTTGTTATTGTTGTGGTGTATAATTGCAGCAGTTATAGCTGCGATAGTGTTTTTTTCATCTTCATTAGTTGTGTTAGGTTTCCAAGTATTTGCAACCTCTTTTGGCTTTTCAGGGAAATATTTTGCAATAAGTTTTGCTTGTAACTTTAATGCGAAAATCATCACCGTTAGGAATAAAAAAACTACCCCCATACCCAAAGCCATAAATTTCAATGCTTCTGAAACTAAATTTACTTCTTCCATAATTGTACTCCATTTTATTTTGATAGATTTGGTACGCTACCAAAAATTAAAATTTCAATATTTTATATTAATATTGCTTTATTAAATATTTAATTACTCTTTTATCCAATAGGAATTTAAAAAGTTTAACTTTTGGTAATTATTATAGAAGTACTTCTGCAATTTTAAATATAATATTATCTAATTCATTGTTTAAATTTTTAATAACTCTTTCCATTGCATTTCCTTTTTATTTATTTAGAATTATTGCATAAAATTTATTTTATGTTTAAAAAAATTGCATTTTGCAATGTTTCTAAATTAATTAATGAAATTTGTGATATAATTTTATAAATAAGGAGATATGTCATGTTATGTATAAATGAGATTATTGAGAAATTAAGAGATGTTTTGAGTAGTGAAACTAATAATGGCAAAATTTTTGATAAAGAGATTGCAAATGCATTAGATCTTACTAGTGTTAACTTTGCAACAATGAAAAAAAGAAATAGTATACCATTTTCTAATATACTTGATTTTTGTGCATTAAAAAAAATATCTATTAATTGGATGTTGTATGGACAAGACCCTAGTAGTTTAATTGACAGTACTGATAAGTATTGGATTAAATACTTTCCAACAATAAATGTCAGTGCTGGTGGTGGTGCATATGATGCTGATGAAGTGTATGAAAAATTAGACTTACCTGATTTTTTTGTAAATATAGTTGGTGGAAAAGATAATATTAAAAATATTGAGGCTATAAATGTTACTGGCGATAGTATGGAACCCACTTTAAATAACGGTAATATAATATTTATAGATAAAACAAAACAAGATGTATCAAAAGATGGTATTTATGCTTTTGTCAATGAAAATGGTTTATTTGTAAAAAGGATGCAACGACGTATTGATGGTTCTTTAGATATTATCTCAGATAATAAAGAATATCCAATGCAAATCGCAAAAAAAACAGAGATAAATATACTTGGTAAAGTGGTAAGCTCAATTGGTAAAGTTTTTTAAGCTTTAGTGTAAGGATAGATTAGTTATAATTAAGATAATTTTAAAATTTCAGGAGTAAATAGTTGGATAGTTATCCCCCCCCCATATTTATGTTAAGCAAAATAAACAGTAGAGGATATTTATGGAATATCTAATATTTTTATTCGTCTTAGTTATAGGTATATCTTTTTTATGCTCAGTTTTAGAGTCAGTATTGTTATCTACAAATGTATCATATATTTCTGTTCTAGAAGAGAGTAACCCTACTGCAGGTAAACTTTTAAAAAATCTAAAAAAAGATGTTGATAAATCAATTGCATCAATTTTAATTTTAAATACTTTTGCAAATACACTTGGTGCAACTGCAATTGGTGTTCAAGCTCAAACAGTTTTTAATAATGACAGCACTTTAGTTTTAATAGTTTCAATTGTTTTAACATTTTTAATTCTATTTTTTGCTGAGATTATACCAAAAACAATTGGTGCGATATATTGGAAAGAGTTAGCACCAATGGGTGCTAGAATTATTAATATTTTTATAATTATTACATATCCAATAATAATACTAACACTATTTGTAACAAGAAAAATAAGTAAAAATGGTGATACTGATATAGTTTCAAGAGAAGAGTTAATTCACACAGCTTTATTAAGTGAAGAGGATGGTGTTATTAATGATATGGAATCTGATATTATTGAAAATACTTTAAATCTTAAAGAGATTAAAATAAAAGATATATTAACTCCTAGAAGTGTTGTATTTGCAGTTCAAAAAGATACTATTATTAAAGATTTACTTGATGACAAAAGAACATACAAATTTTCTAGAGTACCTGTTTTTGATGATTCTATTGATAATATTGTAGGTATGGTTCTTACAAAGAAGATTTTTAAACATGCTATTAATAATCCAAATGTTTTAATAGAAGATATAATGATAAGAGTTGATAGCATTAATGAAAATATTCCTGTTCTAAAAGGTTTAAGTAGTTTTACAAAAACAAAAGGGCATATGTTAATTGTTGTTGATGGATATGATCAAACTGAGGGTATTGTTACTCTTGAAGATTGTTTGGAAACATTACTTGGATTGGAAATTATGGATGAACTTGATACAACTGAAGATATGAGAAAACTTGCCACTTCTAAAATGAAAGCAAAGAGAAAACAAGCAACTTCTTAGATAGTTTTAACTTCTATTTCTAAATAAAAAAAGCCAACTTCAAAAGAAGTTGGCTTTTTTTTACCTTAATATAGTAGAGATTAACTCTCTACATAATTTTTAAGATTTCTTCCAACTTTTGGATGTTTAAGTTTTTTAATAGCACTTGATTCTATTTGTCTAACTCTCTCTCTAGTAACACTTAAAGTATTCCCTATCTCTTCAAGAGTCCTATCACTTCTATCATCTAAAAGACCAAATCTCATTCTTACAACAGCTTGTTCTCTTTCATTTAGTTGTCCTAAAATTTGATCAATTTGACTTAATAAGTCATCATGCATAATATTATCAACTGGTGTTGGTGCAGTTGTATCAGCAACAAAATCACCAAATTTACCATCATCTTCATTTCCAATAGGTGCATCAAGAGAAACAGGCTCTTTTGTTATTTTAATAACCTGTTTAACTTTATCAATAGTCAGACCAACCTCTTTAGCAATTTGATCTACATCTGGTTCTCTACCATCCTCTTGAATACCTTTTCTAATGATTTTATTAATTCTATTAATTGTTTCAATCATATGAATCGGTATTCTAATAGTTCTTGCTTGATCTGCAATTGCTCTAGAGATTGCTTGTCTAATCCACCATGTCGCATAAGTAGAAAATTTGTAACCTTTTTTGTATTCAAATTTATCAACAGCTTTCATAAGCCCGATGTTTCCTTCTTGAATTAAATCAAGGAATGGTAAACCTCTATTTGTATATCTTTTTGCTATAGAAACAACAAGTCTAAGATTTGATTTTGCCATTCTATTTTTAGCTTCATCTGTTATTTTTTTACCAAATTTAATTTGTTCTAAAATATCTGTTAACTCTTCCTCTTCTAAATCAAATCCACCCTTACTAGCTTCAGCAGTTTGAAATAGTTTTTTTATCTCCATATATGTACTAACCATAGTAGCTTCAGGAACCATACCTATAATATCAACTTTAGAAAGATTTAAAATATCTTCTAAAAGTTTTTTGTGATTTTCTAATAAAGTATCGTTAAATAATGGAAGTTTATACTCTAGTCTTTTTAATTCTACATTAAAACCATCATCACTACTTAAAGCAGTTTCCATAGCTTTAACAATTTCTGAAATAAGTTTACTTGTAGGTCCAAGATCTACTAAACTCTCTTTTGTTAATCTCTTTTTAAATGCACATGAAAGTTCAAATACAAGAACCTCAATCTCAGTTAAATCACCAGTTGGTTCTTTTGCAGAATACTTTAACCAATCTTTTTTTGCTTTTTCTAATGCTTTAAATGATTCAATTATTTTTTCAGCTCTTTTATCTAGTTTTTTATTTTTCTTTTTATCATTTTTTTGGTCATCATCTTCAGCTGTTTCAGTATCTAGTTCAGCATCAATATTCTCATCTGTGCTATCATCTGCAGATTCATCATCATCAAAATTTTTGAATAACTCTTTAACTTTTCTCTCACGATTTACTAAAGGTTCTTTATATTCTAAAATAAAATCAATTAAATATGGTACAGAACAAATTGCATCAAGAATTGTATCTTCACCTTTTTCCATTGATTGACTTATCTCTATCTCTTCCTCTTTTGTAAGTAATGGAACTTTACCCATCTCTCTTAGATACATTCTTACAGGTGAGTCACTTCTACTCCACTCAAGAAGTTCTTTATTTTTAAGAAGGTCAAACTCTTCACCATCTTCAGACTCTTGTCTTTTTATTCTGGCATCTTCTTTTTTTTGATAAGCTATCTCATTTAATCTTTTTGCTTGCTCTTTAGAACTTATTAACGTTACATTAAAAAGTTGACCTTGAGCTAATATCTTCTTTACAACAGCAGCTGTTGGTGCTTTTGGGAAGTTTTTAATAAGCATCTCATAAGTTAGTGTACTGTTTTTATGATCTTTAAATGTTTTTTCAATTACTTTATTTATATCTTTTATTTTTGGTGCCATATATATTAGCCCTTTTTGGTTAATTTTAAAGGGCATATTATACCCAAAATATATAAAAATGTAATTAACACATAAAAGTTTTGTTGTAATTAAATTGTTATTTGGTATAAATTAGATAAAATCCGCCTATAAAATGAAATTTATTTAGAATTAAGGAAATATAAAAAATGAACAAAATTACAGGAAAAGTTTGGACTTTTGGAGATAATATCGATACAGATATTATTATTGCAGCTAGATACCTAAATAGTAGTGATCCAGAACATTTAGCAAAGTATGTTATGGAAGATTCTGTTATCCCCGATTTTGCATCAAAAGTAGAGGTTGGTGATATTATTGTTGCTGGAGAAAACTTTGGTTGTGGTAGTAGTAGAGAACATGCTCCAATCGCTTTAAAAGCAGCTGGTGTTTCTGCAATTATTGCTCCAACATTTGCAAGAATATTTTATAGAAATGCTTTTAATATGGGATTACCAATTTTTGAACTTGAAGAGGCTTCAGAGATTAAAGCAACTGATAATGTAACAGTAGATTTAGATGCTGGTGAAATTATTAACAATACAACTTCTAAAACTTATAAATTTACTCCAATTCCACCTTTTATGCAAGAGTTAATTGCAACAGGTGGTTTAATGGAATTTGCTAAAAAAGAAGCGTTAGAAAAAGAGGAAAATAAATAGATGAAAAATTATAATATTTCACTTATCAAAGGTGATGGAATTGGTGTTGAAATTGTTGATGAAGCTGTAAAAGTTTTAGATGCAGTTGGAAAAAAATTTGATATAAACTTTGATTATAAAGAGTATTTAATGGGTGGTTGTGCAATTGATGCAACTGGAAATCCACTTCCACAAGAGACTGTTGATGGTGTTCTTAATAGTGATGCTTGTTTATTTGGAGCAATTGGTGGACCAAAATGGGATAATCAACCAAGAGAGTTAAGACCTGAATCTGGACTTTTAAGATTTAGAAAAGAGATGGGTGTATTTGCAAACCTTAGACCTGCAGTTGTTTATGATGAATTAGTAGATGCGTCTTCGTTAAAACCAGAAGTTATCAAAGGTGTTGATGTTATGGTTGTAAGAGAACTTATTGGTGGAATTTACTTTGGAGAGCCTAAGGGTAAAACTGAAACTAAAGGTTGGAATACTATGGTTTATGAAGTATATGAGATTGAAAGAATTGCTCATGTAGCTTTTAAACTTGCAATGAAAAGGGATAAAAAACTTTGTTCAATTGATAAAGCAAATGTTTTAGATGTATCTCAACTTTGGAGAGAAATAGTTGAAAAAGTTGCTGTAGAATATCCTGAAGTTGAATTATCACATATGTATGTTGATAATTGTGCTATGCAACTTATTGCAAATCCAAGACAATTTGATGTTATCTTAACTGGAAATATCTTTGGAGATATTTTATCTGATGAAGCATCAATGTTAAGTGGTTCTATTGGACTTTTACCATCAGCTTCAACTGGTGAGAAAACAGCAGTATATGAGCCAATTCATGGTTCTGCTCCTGATATTGCTGGACAAAATAAAGCTAATCCTATTGCAACTATTTCAAGTGCTTCTATGATGCTTAGATACTCTTTAGATGAGATCGAAGCTGCTGATGCTATAGATGGTGCTATTAAAAAAGCTATGAGTGAAGGATATAGAACAGGTGATTTAGCTGCTTTTGATTGTAAAGAGCTTGTAAATACTCAAAAAATGGGTGATATTATAGCTTCAAATATTTAATAATAAATAGATATAAAAAAAGGGCTAGTTTAAATACTAGCCCTTTTTTATTTTAAAATTAAATTATAAATTACTTTATGTAGTTCTCTTTTTTATCACTAGTATCTAACTCTTGACCAATCTCTTTATATCTTTTAAAATAGTATTGTATAAAGTTATCTATATTTGGATTTGTAGATGTGTAATATTTATCTTTTTTTATAGCATATTGTTCTAAAAATAGAGTTGCATCTATTTTATTTAGATAGTG
>JAYEPG010000086.1:0-2527 GCA_034723795.1 Campylobacterota bacterium | reverse complement strand
AAATAAGGACTTTTAGGAAGATTTTATCTATTATTTTATAGATAGTTTTGAAAGTTTTTAGGTGCTGTTTGCTAGGTGCTTACTTTTGTTTCATTTGTAGGTTTTTTTGTAGTGATATTTATAACACCACCTTCTGCCCCTGATCCATAAAGTGTACCTTGTGGACCTTTTAAAACTTCAACTTTTTCTATATCCATTAAAAAAGAATCAGCACCATACTTAGTTAGAATAGGAACACCATCTACAAACATTCCCAAAGAAGAGGAAAAAGTTCCCTCCGCTGTACGAAGTCCTCTTACTGTTGGTGAAAAAGAGAATGAACCACCATTATCAAAAAACATAAGATTTGGAGTATAAAGAGCTATATCTTTAATATCTTTCATTTTTCTATCTTCGATTGCAAACTCATCAAAGACACTTAAAGATATAGGAACTTGCTGTGCATTTTCTTCCATTTTTTGAGCTGTTACTGTTACTGTATCGAAGCTTGTTATCTGTTTTGCGTAGATATTATTTGATAAACATATCGCTGTTATAAGGGATAGTGTAATTTTATTTTTCATTTTTTGCCTTTAATTGATTTGTTAAATTATACACAATAATAATTATCAAAATCAACAATGTTTTTAGGATAAAAGAAATATTTTTGGTGCAAAGAGTTGAATTTTATAAAAAGCTTAAGATAAAAATCCTAAAGGTATCGCATACATATTTTCATCAATTTTTAAAACTGATTCGCCATTGTATAGTACTATTCCCTTATCAAACTCTTTAGGTATCTGACTTGCTAAATGATAAATATGTTTAAAATCACTTTTTGAAACACTTTTAGAAGATTTTATCTCAATAGCTACAACTTTAGAAGAAAACTCCAATATAAAATCAATCTCTTTTTTATCACTTGTCCTATAATAATAAAGCTCACAGCTTTTTGAGGCATAAGTCTTTGCTTTGATAAGTTCATCATAAACAAAAGTCTCTAGTATATCTCCTTTATAATGGGAATCTTCATATTCTTTAGGTGTTGTAATTTGTAATAGATATGATAATACACCTGTATCACTTGCATACACTTTTGGAGATTTAATAACTCTTTTTAACTCATTTTTAAAAAATGGTTTAAGTTTTTGCACTTGGTAAGTGTGTTCTAGGACATTAAAATAACTGTCAAATGTTTTATTGTCTAATTTAGCTTCTTTTTGAATCTCATTTTTATTAAATATATTTCCACTTCTAAGCATAGTCAATCGGTACATACTTATAAACTTATCAATATTACGGATATTGGCTAACTCTTTTGCATCTGATTCGATATAGGTTCTAATGTATGAACTAAACCAAAGATATTTAGCTTTTAGACTATCTATTTTTACTATTTCAGGATAACCACCATCTATTATATTTTGGACTATCATAGAATTGTCATATTTTTTTAAAATATATTTATCTAAAGTGCCACTAAATATATCAATAATATTCTCAGTTTTATTATTTTTTTCTTTTAAGCTTAATGGAAATAATTCAACTATCCCAATTCTTCCTGCTAGTGAATCTGATATATCTTTAAATCCTTGTAAAGATGCAGAACCAGTTAATATAAATTGTCCATTTATTCTATCTTTATCTATAAACTCTTTGATTACAATCATCAGACTTGGCAATCTTTGAGCTTCATCTATTACTACTGGTTTATCGAGATTCTCAATAAATCCTTTTGGGTCATTTTTTGCCATTTCGTACATATTTATATCATCAAGTGTGATATAGTTTTCAATATTTAAATGTAATGCAAGTGTAGATTTACCAACTTGTCTAGCCCCACTAATTAGCAGGACGGGAAAGTATTTTAGATAGTCTTTTAGGTCATTTATAATTGTTCTATTGATATATTTCATTTTAAGTCCTTAAATATTAAGTGTTATAATACTAATATTTATATATGCATAAGCTTAATTGCATATAATATTGATAGGTTACAGAAGATATATTAAGACTAATCTTGTACATTAAAAATTAATCTACAAGCTATTTTTTTGCTATATAAACTTTTGTATTAATATGTAAAGATTCTTCACTAAGAAAACTATTAACACTCTTAAAGCCACTATCTAAAATCATATTTGAAAATTCCATATCATCTAATTTATCTTTGTTTTGGAATAGAGATATGATGTTGTAAAAATATGTATGCTGATTTTTTTGTAAATATTCTAAAAAATTATTTTGTAAAATTAGTAAAATACCATTTTTATTTAAAGATGTATATATTTTTTTGAGTACCTTTTGTTTTTGTGGTAATAGATGTAATATATTACTACAAAGTACTAAATCGTATCTATCTTTTATATCATCCTTTTGTATATCTCCGTTAAGAGTAGTCACTCTATCCTCTAAATTGTATTTTTTAATATGGGAACATCTAAAAACCACTTCTAAAGTAGCTTAAATCATTTCCAACTGATTTTTAAAAATTTTATCTGATTTTCAATAACAATTTTATTAAAAATCTTGCTAAATATTACAAATT
>JAYEPG010000085.1:0-36253 GCA_034723795.1 Campylobacterota bacterium | reverse complement strand
AGTAATCTCCATTTTTTAAGTGAGCATAACTATTTATTAAACATACATTATATATGTTAAGCACTTAAAATAACATATTAACTGACATCTCTTTAAAATGCGATAAATACTAATCTGAAAACAATAATATTGTATTTTGCAATATTTTTTAATTTAAATAATGTATTTAGATAGACTTTTAATGTATGATTTATACTTAACATACATTATGTATATTTAATTGGTGTAAATCGTGATAAACTACATTTTGGAGTTGTCTGATGAAGAAAAATTATTGGAAACTATAAGAGATAAGATTCGATTTAAGCATTATAAAATGGTACTGATATACGAACTATTCAATATTTACTTGGGTGTAAATCTATTGAGACTACAATGATATATACCCATAGTTAAATAAGAGTCCATTAGATTTTTAATACACTAAGTAGAGTTTAGATAAAATACAAATTCATTTTTATAAAACAAGGACACCAAAACACTATGGATAATATCTATTCTTTAAATATAGAGAGAGCAGTTCTAAGCTCAATACTTTTTGACCATGATATTATTGAAGATATTTTAGGTGTTTTAAAACCATCAGATTTTTATCTCCCTGTACACCAAAAAGTGTTTGCAGTTATGGAAGCTTTAAATCATGCGGATATGCCTATTGATGAGGATTTTATTCGTAAAAGAGTTGACAGTAAAGAGGTAAGTGACTCTATACTTATTGAGATACTATCAGCAAATCCTATTTCTAATACGATGGCATATGTAAAAGAGATAAAAGATGGTGCAGTTAAAAGAGAGCTTACATCTTTAGCCACAACAATTAAAAAAATGACACTTGAAGATGATGTAACAGCACTAGAAGCTGTTGATAAAGTTCAAAATGTACTTTATAATATCACTTCAGATAGCAGTAGTAGTGAGTTAAAAGATATGCCAACTATTATTGAAGCCACACGTGAGCATATACGAAAAATGCAAGAGCGAGGGGTTAGTTATCTTACAGGTCAGACTACAGGATTCTATGCACTTGATAAAAAAACTACAGGATTTAACCCTGGCGATTTAGTTATTATAGCTGCCAGGCCTGCTATGGGTAAAACTGCAATTGTTTTAAATACAACATTACAAAATCTTGAAAAAGGTGATGGTGTTATATTTTTCTCCCTAGAGATGCCAGAGACTCAACTTATGACAAGACTTCTAAGTGCAAAAACTGGAGTTCCTTTACAAAATGTTAGAAAAGGTGAACTAGACCCAAATCAAGCAAAACAGATTGAGGATGCCTTTCAAGACCTAAGTAACAAAAAACTTTTTGTTGATGACAATGGTAGTTTAAATGTAAATCAACTAAGAGCACGTGCTAGAAAAATTGCCCAAAATGAAGAGAATAATATAAAAATAATTATCATCGATTACCTTCAGCTTATGAGTGGAACTGGTGGAACAGATAGACGTTTAACTGTTGATGAGATAAGTAGGGGTTTAAAACTACTTGCTAGAGAACTTGGAGTTCCTATTGTTGCACTTTCTCAGTTAAATAGGGGATTAGAAAGTCGTCCAGATAAAAGACCAATGTTAAGTGATATTAGAGAGTCTGGGGCTATTGAGCAGGATGCTGATATTATTATGTTTGTTTATCGTGATGATATTTATAAAGAGAGAGATGAACAAAGAAAAGAGAAAGAAGCAGCTGATAAAGGTGAGACTTATAAAAGTGCATTTATAGACAAGCCTATCGAAGAAGCTGAAATCATTATTGGTAAACAAAGAAATGGTTCAATAGGTACTATTAAACTTGACTTCCATAAAGAGTTAACAAAATTTGTTGATAAAGAGAGTCCTTATAGTGCTCCACCAGAAATCACAAGCTTTGAATCAGTAGCAGATGTAGAGATAGAAACTCAAATAGATATACCTGATGGGATGGTTCCTATTGAGGGTGATATAAACGTAGATATACCAGATATATTTTAAAAGCTTAGGTCTTTTATAACTTGTGCTTTAAATATCTCTAGTTTTCTTAAGTCATTTTTATCTTCAATATTATCAGTTAAATTATCAATATTTTTTAACATTGGTTGAAACTTCTCTTTAGTTTTCTTTGAAATCTCTTTACCACTTGTGATTACAGTATCTCTTCTTAAAAACTCGATAATTATATCTTTGTATCCAAGTAGTGCAGCGTATGTTATAGGCAATATATTGAAGTTATCAGCAATATTTTGTATATTTCTTTGAACACCATACACTAGTTTAAGTAGTTCAACATTGTTGCTCCAAACACAAGAGTGGATAATAGTTCTACCCATATTATCAATAGAGGTATAATCATGTCTAGTTACCTCTATTAGTTTTCTAAATAGTTTTAAATTACAATTATGAAATAGGGCAATCTTAGAATATATTGTTTGACCATGTTTGTTTACAGATTTTATATCAGCTTTATTGACAAGTAAAAATACCAAGTTTTCTCTAAATTCTGGAAAGTATATATCTGTTTTAAATGATTTATAAACATATTCATAAAAAATATTATGACCATATCTGTTTTTTAGATTTATATCTAGTCCACTATTTATATAAAGTTTGCATGTTTTCATATCTCCATAAACAAATGGTGTGAAAAATAGAGGATTCCCAGTAGAATCTAAATAGCTAAAATCAAAATCTTTTATAAATATAATCTCTTTTAATATCAACATATATTTTCCATCTACTTTGATATTATCAACTATATCACTATCTTTTATCTCTTTATTATTGTGTACATGTAAAATAATATTATTTAATACTTCAGGTATAGTTTGACTATGTTTATTTCTAATTGTTGGGTCTGCTTTATACTGTAAAAGTAAAAGGATTACATCTAAACTATAAATTCCATTTAAAATAGCAACAGCTAATGGTGTATCATGGTTTTTATTAATTTGGTTAACATCTACATCCTTTTCCAATAAAAATGCACAACCTTCTATGTCATTTTTTCTTATCATATCAAAAAGAACAGTTTCACCATTTTTATCGATAACATTTATATCAGAACCGTTTTCCAATAGTTTACTAGCCACATTTTTTAATTCATCTCTTCTTTGCAACTCACCATCAGTAACTCTAGTAAATGCATACATTACTTCCATCAACACAGAACTTTTATCTGCAACATTACTATTTAAATCACACCCTTGTTCAATTGCAACATCAAGTAGCTCTTCCCCATCTTCCCCTCTAAGTGCAGTATGGGTTATAAAGTTTGAACCATCTGGATCTATTATTGTAGGATCTGCTCCATTTTCCAATAACTTTTTAGCAACATTATCATCTTCAAGAACTTTTTTATCATGTAAAACTGTTTTTCCTGTTGTATCTACGTTATTTAAATCGATATTTTCAATAGTTATTATATCATCAATCATTTTTGCATCACCATATGCAATTGCATCAAATACAACATTTCTATTGTTGTTATCTGTGATATTTACATCTATTAAGTTATCTATTAGAAGTTGAGCAACCTCATTGTTTCCTAATATAACAGCATCTTGTAAAAGTGATCTACCATTTTTATCTACTTGATTTATATCTTCGTTTGCATATTTTAAAATAGATTTTATAACAGGAATATTCCCTTTTTCAACTGCAATTCTCATTGTAGATATTCTGTTTTTATTTTGTAATGATAAGCTTACACCTTGTTCTATAAGCCAAGATGCAGCTTTGTATTTATTGTTTTTTAAACATATATGTAGAAGAGTGTTTCCATTTTGATTTACTTCATCTAAATTAATATTTCGTGATTGTATAATATTATCAGCTGTAGTTGTACTAAAAGTATCTTTTAATAACTCATTTTCAAGCTTTATAAGAGTAGGGTTTGCATTTTTAAAATATTTACTAATCATAATTTTAATTATATCTAAATTTAGTATATATTTGATAAAATATGAAAATTTTAAAGGATAATTAATTGGCAAAATATATATTATTTGACACTGAAACAACAGGTGCTAGTGTAGAGGACAGAATCATCCAAATAGGTGGTATGATAATAAGTAGTAAAATACAAATTGAAGTTTATGATGAATTATGTAGCACAGTTTTACCTATTAAAACAGAAGCTATGGAGGTTCATAATATAACTCCAGATTTAATTGAAAATAAACCACCATTTACTCAAACAAATTTTTATAATAAACTTTTAGAGTTAAATAATAAATCAAACTATTTAATAGCACATAACATAAACTTTGATTTATCAATGTTAGAAAAAGAGGGTTTTGAAAACAGTTTTACTTTAATAGATACATTAAGATGTGCTAAACATTTATATCCAGAACTTCCATATCATAGATTACAATACATAAGGTATGCCTTAGAATTATATAAGAATGAAAAGGAAGAATCAGAGAATTTAAATATAACTATAAAAGCACATGATGCTATTGGTGATGTTTTAGTTATGAAACTATTTTTAAGAGATTTAGTTAAACAGTGTAGTAAAATTTATCCAGATTATAATCCAATGGAAAAATTAGCAGAGCTTACTATAACTCCTGTTTTAATAAAAACCTTTAAATTTGGAAAATACAAAGGTGAAGAGATAGTATCTGTTGCTTCAAAAGATAGTGGATATTTAAATTGGATGAGATCAAATATGGCTGATTTGGATGAAGATATGAAATATACTATAGATAAAGCTCTAAACTAATTAAAAAGAAATAACCATAAATTAAATAGTATAAAAAGGGTATTTAAAACAATAAAACCCTTTTTATTTGTAATAGATAAAAAACTTACCAAAATATAAAGAATAAAAAACCATAAAGGTGTAAATATATTTTTAATCTCTATATTTAGTTCTACTGCTTTTAATAAAATATTATCAAATATCCAACCAAAATTTATAATATGTAAAAAAGCTGTTATTGGATAAAAAGCTGTAAATAAAACAGTCACTATAGGAGAATATAACTGCTCAATAGCTGTTGTTCCAAAGAAGTAGTGTGTAATAGGATTTATTGCAAAATATATCCAAAAGTTAAATATTATAAACTGTACATATCTATTTAAATCTTTAAAATATTTTATAAATAAAAATATATAAAACACACCAGATACACTAAACCATAGAGACAAAGAAAATAGTAGTTTAGGAAAAATTGCAATAATAATAGCCACAATGATAAATAAAGTTTCAAACGATAAAAGCTTTATATTGTTTCTTAATAAAAATATACCAAAAATAAACATTACAAATGCACGTAAAAGGGAAGGGATTAAATCCACAAACAGTAAGTATATAAACATTACAACTATAGTAAACAACAATATATCATATCGTTTGTTTCTAAATGGAAAATATCTTTGATGTATTGGTTTATAAATTATATTTAATACAAAATATAATACTAACGATATAACACCTAAATGAAAACCAGAAATAGCAATAAGATGAGATACTCCAAACGATGCAAAAACATCCCTTAAATTAGAGTCAACAGGAATAGCTAAAAATAAAGCAGAATAAAGTGATGATAAGTGTTCGTTTTTAGAATTATTGTGTTGAGAATAGATATTTTGATATATATTGTTTTTAATTGTATTGTTTGGTTTAGTTTTTATAATATTAAAGTTTTTTATATAAAAACCTTTTAAGTAATCATAAAATTCAATATCTTTAGTTATTAAAAATAGGTTTATATTTTGTAGTTTAGTTAATTCTATATCTTTTGATGTTGAAGTAAAACAGACAAAATCATCTGTTTTTAGTTTTAGAACAATAAAATTCTTTTTTTCATATATATTTAAAACAGTAGCATTGGTTTTAAAAAGCTCCTCTTTTGTAAACTCTTTATAGTTTAGATAATTAAGATATAAATTAAATAAAAAAACAAAAAGAAGAAATAGGAAAAAGAGGACTCTTTCTCTTCTGTTTTTAAATAAAGCTAAAGAGTCCATAATGTTGTTTAAATAGTATTATGTAAGAGATGATGTTTGATACAAGTTCATCAAACCATCATAAAAATCTTCACTTTCAAACTCATCTATAACACCTGAAGATGTTGATAAGTTTTGATATATTTTTTTCAATAATAATTTTCTTTCAGGATATAAAGCACTTAGAATAATTGAAGAGATCTCTTTTCTCATTAAAATTGCTGGCGGTATGATGCCAAGTTTAAATAGTTCCATTATTGAATTGTTGTGATACTTTACATGATGATGACTTCCATGTGGACAAGCATTTGTACTAACTAAAGTTGTACATTTATCACAATAAACAAACTCACTCATTATCTCTATCTCTAAATTTATTTTTTCAAGAGTATCAACAATAGAGATTAACTTTTTATCTTCCCAATACGCTCCAAGACCTGCATGGTTTTGCCCAATGATTAGTTTTGTTGCTCCATAGTTTCTTGAAACAATTGCATTTAACGTTAACTCATTTAATCCACCAAAAATATATGTATTTTCCAATGGAACTAAAAGAACCCTATCTTTAGGTAAAAAGTTCTCAATAAAGTATTGTAATGTTTTATATCTTGTTTCATAAGATAATTGATTGTTTCTATATGGTTTTTGTAAAAATATTATTAATAAATCACACTTAACTAATGCTGTACGAATAAGTCTTTCATGTACTCTATGAAATGGTTTACCTGATAATACAACAGATGATATATCTTTTGCATCAAGGTTTTTAATAGTGTTCTCTATTTGTTTTATATTCCCTAGAATATCATTAAAATCAATATTGTACTCACCACAAACAGCCAAAGTACCAAGTCTCTTATATGTATCTCTAACACCAGGATGTTCTGGATTATTCGTACCATATATTTTTTGTATTCTTTCATCTTTATTTATAGTAAATACTTCATCAACAATTATATAACCACATATTTCATTTTCACAAATAAAAACTAACTTTTCACCTTTTTTTACATTTTTTAGAATTTCATGGTTTCTTTTTCCTGAAGGTGCTAAAATAAAAGCAAATGGGAAAATACAATTTTTAAACTTTGCATTTTTATTAACCTCTTCGGCCTCTTTTTCATTCATTAATGAATTAACAGGCTCCAAAAGTCCATCTCGTGCCATAGCAAGTGTTGCTATAGCTTCTTTATCAATATAAAGTAATTTATCCAAGCTTTTCATATTTTAATTCCTCTATAATAAATAATATTAATAATCTCTTTTTTTTCTCATTCTTGTAAGCTCTTTTTGAACAGAAATATTTATATTATCATCTGGTTCAAAATTTAAAGAGTAGTTTCTATCAGCATAATCTACACTATTTAAAACAATTTTTATAGCTTCCATTCTAGCTTTATGCTTATCGTTACTTCTTACAATATTCCAAGGTGCACTTCTTGAGTGTGTTCTTTTTAACATCTCATATTTTTTTTCACTAAATTCATCCCATAAATCTTGCGCTTGAAGATCTACTTCACTTAGTTTCCATTGTTTTAAAGGACTTGTTCTTCTACTTTCAAATCTATTAAACTGCTCATCTTTAGATACACTAAAATAAAGTTTTACTAAAATAATATCTTGTCTTACTAAATCATGCTCAAAGTTAACAACATCTTCCATAAATATCTCATATTGATGATTCGTACAAAATCCAAATACAGGTTCTACCATAGCTCTATTGTACCAAGACCTATCAAATAAAACAACCTCTCCTCCAGTTGGAAAATGCTCAATATATTTTTGGAAAAACCATTGACCTTTTTGTGTTTCAGTTGGTTTTCCTAGTGCTACAACTCGATAATGTCTACCATTCATATATCTAGTCATTCTCCTTATAGCACCACCCTTCCCACTTGCATCTCTACCTTCAAAAAGGATAATAACCTTTTTATTTGAACTTTCAAGATGTTTTTGCATTTTTATAAGTTCTATTTGATATTTTTTCATCTCTTCACTATCGTAAATCTTTTGAATACCCTCTTGTAAAAGAGCTAAATCAACAGACTTATAATCACCTAAAAGAGATTTTAGAAAAATATTTTCCTCTTTAACATCATCTACGTCACATCTATCATTTTTAGGTGTAGATTTTGCTTGTACTTTTTTATTTGTTTTTGTTGATGTTTTTGCTGATAAACTATTTTTATAATCTTCTAATAAACTATACGCCTTAGTATCAGTTAAAGAATCAACTTTATCATATCCCAATACTTTCATATATCTTTTTTTATTAAGTTGAAATCTTGCAACATATTTTCTACCAAAAGTAGGGTGTGAAATTTTTGATTTATATAATCCTGTATATTGTGTTCTTTCAAAATCACTTAAGTTCATCTATAATGCCTTTGCAAATGTATTTTGCGCTTCCATTATCTCAATCTCTTTTGAACCACTTACTATAATATTTACATCTTCATTTGTGCATTTATATGGTATTTGATTTGGATAGTCTACTCTATTTAAAATATGTTTTATGCAGTTGATTCTAGCTTTCTTTTTATTATCACTTCTAACAATTGTCCAAGGTGATGAATCTGTATTTGATGCCATAAGCATAGAAAATTTTGCTATTGTGTATTTATCCCATAATTGTTGAGACTCTTTATCTACAGGGCTTAGTTTATATTGTTTAAGTGGATCAGTTTCTCTTTTTGAAAATCTATTACCTTGCTCTTTTTTTGAAACTGAAAAATAAAATTTTAAAATGATAATTCCAGACTTTACAAGCATATCTTCAAATTGTGGAACCTCTCTTAAAAACTCATGATGCTCTTCTGAGGTACAAAATCCCATTACAGGTTCTACACCACCTCTGTTGTACCAAGATCTATCAAATAGTACAATTTCACCAGCTGAAGGTAGATGTTGAGAGTATCTTTGAAAATACCACTGAGATTTTTCTGTATCACTTGGTTTTTCTAATGCAACAACTCTTGCACCTCTTGGGTTTAGGTGCTCAGTAATTCTTTTAATTGTTCCACCTTTTCCAGCAGCATCACGTCCTTCAAAAATCATTAATACTTTTAATCCTTTATCTTTAACATGATTTTGAAACTTTAATAGTTCTATTTGCAGTTGAGTAAGTGTTTTTTCATATTCTAAAGTCTCTTTTTTAACCCAAATTTGGATTTTATTACCTTTAGTTTTCATCTTTTTTCTTTTTCTATTAAAATTCTTAGTTTTATGTTTATCGTTTTTACTTGTATCTATCTCTTCTAAATCTTTAAATTCATCTCTTATTATATCTCCATTTTTACCCATAATATCCCTTTGCTAAATTTATAAAATGTAATTGTACACAAAAATAATGTTAAACTTGTGTTGAAATTTTTCTATTATATCAAATGATTCTTACAACTTGATAACATAAATTTGATTTTTAAGTTGATATTGGTTATCCTAGCTTATCTGTAAATAATTGTACTGGAATAAAATGGCTGAAAATAAAAACTTCTTAAAAATAACTGATGATATTAAAAATTTAAAACTTGATACTATTCTTGATAACTTATCATTTTATGATTATCATTGTAAATATCTAAAGAAATTACAAAAAACTGATATTGATAAAGAGGATGTGCATTATATTAGTACATACAGTAGCTTTGTTGGTGAAGTATATGAGAACGTTATCTACGAGTTGCTATTAAACTATGCAATTTCAAATCAAGATATAACAAAATTTGTACTAAAAGGTCCACATCAAAATAACTATCAAAATTTAAAAAATGGATTAATGATAGATATAAATAATCAAATTGTATATAAAGCTGGTTATAAAGATGTTACAGAGTTTGATGCACTTTTTTTCACAAAAGATAGTGTATGTTTTGTAGAGAGTACGATTGTTAAAACAACTACAAGCTTAAGGAAAAGATTAAAAAAGAAAAAAGCTCTTTTAGAGGTTTTATTTCCTAAACTAAAAATAAAAGCACTAATTATCTTAAGTCAAGGTGCAATGGGTGTAAATGTATTTCCATCTTATTGTACTGTGTGGGTTACAAAACCACTAGATAATGATAATCTGATTTATGAATTGATACATAGTAAAACAACAAAAAATAAAACTTTTCAAACACCATCAAATAAAAAACTAATTCATACAAAAGATATCAAGGTTGTTATGTTTAAATATTTTGACACTTTAAACTGGATATTAAGAAACAGTAGAAAAAACAAGAAAGAGATTATAGATTTTAAATTTTTGTCTACAAGTAAGATTGCAAGATATTTTGAAATCTTTAGTAAGTTTTATATAGGTCATATTGATATAGATACTTTTGTTAATTTACTGCAATACTCAAATATAAGTACAATCAGTGAAGAGATACCTTTGGATAGTATCCAAGATAAACAAATAATTGTTACAATTGAAAAAAATACAGATAGCTTTACTCTAGTTTATTATTTAAAGATTATTGGGGATAAATTAAAAAGATTGGATTTTAAAGAGGATTTATTATCTATATCAAATAAAGACCCAAAAGGTTTTACTGCTGCAGAGACTAAATATATTAAGTTTTTATTTGAAAAGTCATATAAATTATCTTTAGAGGATATAAAATATATTGAAAAATCAAAAAAACAATATAACTAAAAGAGTTGTATATATTGCCTCAAATAAAAAGATTGATGGTATATATAACCTAAACCTGCTTACAATAAACTACAAAAATATTGATATTGATTTATCTGCCTATGATGCTTTAATATTTACTTCAAAAAATGGTGTAAACTCATTTTTAAACTCAAAACTCAAATGGAAACAGATTGATTCTTTTGCTATATCAAATGTAACTGGAAATGCTCTTAAAAAATCTAATTCAAAACTTATATATACTGGAATATCGGGTCATGGTGATGAGTTCGCAAAAGAATTAGTTAGATATTTAAAAGATAAAAAACCCCTATATATTAGAGCTAAAAAAGTTGTTTCAAATATTGTAGATATACTTAATCAAAATGATATATCTTGTGATGAAATCATCACATACGAGACAGCATGTTCAAAAAGTTTAGAGATTAAAAAATTAGAAAAAAATTCAATAATTATATTCTCTTCCCCCTCAACTATAGACTGCTTTTTTAAAAACTATAAATGGGATGATAGTTATACTGCTATTGCTATTGGAGATACAACTGCATCTTATTTTCCAAAAGATATAAATATAGTTATTTCCAAGCTTCAAACAATAGAATCCTGTGTCCAAATAGCAAAAACTTTGTAATTAAAATTTAATAATATATTAGCTACAATAAAGTTATTCTAGATGGTACGGGATTTACCATTTTTTTTGGGTCCGATACTGTTTTTATACGGTTGATTGTAACTATGGTGGTGTGTAGCATAAACACTTTATGTGGTTGTTGCTCCTGAAATCATATTCTTAACTGTAGCACTTTGGCTTTTAGGGCCGCCTTTTGGTTATCGGCTATCTGGAATTATGTAATATTATCAAATAATTTAAAGGTAAAATCAAATGAATATTTTAATACTTGGAAGTGGTGGTAGAGAATACTCTATTGGATTAGCACTAACAAAAGAAGAAGAGCAACATAATATAACTTTTTGCCCAGGTAACGGAGCAACAGACCTTCTTGGTCAAAATATAAATATTAAAGATTATAATGAATTAGCAGTTTGGGCAAAACAAAATAATATAGATTTAACAATTGTAGGACCTGAAGCACCTTTAGTTGATGGTGTAGTAGATATTTTTAAAGAAAATGATTTAACTATTTTTGGACCATCAGCTAAAGCTGCACAGTTAGAGGGTAGTAAAGTATATATGAAAAATATACTAAAAAAATATAACATCCCAACAGCTGCATTTATAGAAACTCAATCCCAAGATGAAGCAAATAACTTTATAGATACTATGACAAAAACACCAATTGTTGTAAAAGCTGATGGGCTTTGTGGTGGAAAAGGTGTTATAATTGCTTTATCAAAAGATGAAGCTAAAGATGCAGTAAGAGATATGCTAAGTGGTGAAAGTTTTGGTGATGCTGGAAATGCAGTAATTGTTGAAGAGTATTTAGATGGTTATGAACTTTCTATTTTTGCTATTTGTGATGGTGATAACTATGTAGTTTTACCTGCAGCTCAAGATCATAAAAGAGTAGGTGATGGTGATACAGGACCAAATACAGGAGGAATGGGTGCATATGCTCCAACACCTTTAGTAAATGATGATATTTATCAAAAAGTAGAGAATAGAGTTATTAAACCAACTTTAGAGGGTATGAAAAAAGAGGGAGCTCCTTTTGAAGGTGTACTTTTTATTGGAGTGATGGTTGTTGATGGTGAACCAATTATATTAGAATATAATGTAAGATTTGGTGACCCAGAGTGTGAAATACTAATGCCTCTTATGGAATCTCCTGTTAGTGAGCTATTTTACAAAGGTGCTACAAAACAACTAAATAGTTTTGATTTAAAAATGAAAAATGAGTTTGGTGTTGCAGTTGTAATGGCAAGTAAAAACTACCCATACAGTAGTAGTGAAGCTGCACAAATTATAGTTGATGATATACATGATGAAGAGCTACTTGAAAATTCACATATATCTTATGCTGGTGTAACTAAGCAAGATGATTTATTGTTTGCAACTGGTGGAAGGGTACTTTTATGTATAGGTTTTGGTACAGATATTGAAACAGCTAGAAATAGAGCTTATGCACTTTGTGGGCAGGTTCATTTTGCAGGTAAAAAGATTAGAACAGATATTGCATATCAAGCTTTAAAATAGGTTTATACTTTATGGATACGCAAAACCTACAATTAGCATCAACTAAATCTAGATTAATAGCTTTTGTTATTGATGATTTATCTATAACATTGGTTGTTTTTTTACTTTTATGGAATAAAATCAACTTAGCAAACGGTGATTTGGTATCAATTATGATTATTACGAATGAAGCTTTTTTTCAGATTATAACTTTAAAGTTTTTATATCAAACTTTTTTTGTGTGGTATTATGGAGCAACAATTGGAAAAATTGTTACTAAAATAAAAGTGATAGATTTTGATAACTTTGGGAAAGTTAGTTTGGTTAATTCTGCAGTTAGAGCATTTGGTAGAATTATAAGTGAATCAATATTTTATATCGGTTTCTTAATTGCTTTTTTTACTGAATCTAGACAAACACTTCATGATAAGTTTGGAAAAACGTTGGTTGTAAATGCGTAAGTTTTTTTATTTAGTAATAACTTTATTTTTATTTATAACATCACTAAATGGTAAAACTTTTTCTGATGATGATTATCTTCAGATAGTTTCTAAAAATTTAGAGATTAAAGATGATATAGTTTTAGCTAACGGTGATGTTTTAGTTTATTCTCCTGATTATTATATTACAGCTAATCGTTTGATTTATGATAAAGTTAATGGAACACTAGAGCTTTTTGATGATGTAAGTATTATTAAAGAGAATAAAGAGATTGTATATTCTCAATATGTTTTTATGAATAAAAAAGAGGATGTAAATAATTTTAAACCTATATTACTATTTGAAAATACAGAAAAAATTTGGTTTAACTCAGAAGATGCAAATAGTAAAAGTGACTTATATGATTTAAAAGACTCTACATTATCTAGTTGTGATTGTGATGATCCAGATTGGAGTATAGGTTTTACTTCAGGGGATCATAATACAACTGACAAGTGGATAAATACATATAATACAACTTTGTACATTCAAGATATTCCAGTATTATATACGCCATATTATGGTTTTTCTACAGATAAAACAAGAAGAACAGGTCTACTTAGACCAACTATTGGTTGGTCATCAAAAGAGGGTTTTTTATATGCTCAACCTTTATTTATAGCACCTGCATCTAATTATGATTTTGAATATATACCTAGTATTAAAACTTTAAGAGGTCATGGGAATGAATTAGTATTTAGATATGCTGATTCTGCATACTCAATGTTGAAAATAGAAGCTGGTTATTTTAAAGAAAAAAGTAAATACCAAGAAGCGTATTCATTAAAAAATGATAAGCATTATGGTTGGAATTTAGAATATGATAGAACTAAACTATTTTCAAATGAAGAGAGTACAGATGGATTATTAATTAAGCTTAACTCTATGAATGATGTAGACTATATAAATACTAAATATAGTAATAATAGTATGGATTATAAGGATAGATATTTAGAATCAAAAATAAACTATTATTACAATACAAACAATTACTTTGCTGGTTTAGATCTAAAGTATTATGATGATATTACATTAGATAACAACAATGAAACCCTTCAAAGTATTCCACTTATTAATATTCATAAATATTCAAATAATTTGTTTTTTAATAAATTAAGCTACTCAACAGATTTTAAATTTTCAAGAAAAACTAGAGATGATGGGGTTAGTGCAAACAGTACAGATATAAATATACCTATTACATATCATACAACTTTTCTTGATGATTATTTAAACCTTTTATTAAGTGAGCAAATATATTTTACAAATATAAAGTACTCAAATAGCGATACATATGAATTTAAAGATGCAAACTATGGAAGAAACAGTCATGTTATATCTTTATATACAGACTTATTAAAAGAGTATAACAGTTATTTACACACATTAAAACTTAGTACAACATATACTTATGCAAATGAGTTTTTACAAAAAGGTGATATTTATGGAATATCAAATGATGATACAGAAATAGATGATTTTGCTATTACCCAAACTAACAGGAATTTATCAATTGGTTTTGACCAATCATTTTATAATAAAGAAACATTATCTCAAATTATTAATCATAGGATAAAACAAGCATTTATTTACAATACAATAAATGGAAACTATGAAAAAAGTGATTTAGAAAATGATTTAACATATTTTTATGATTATGGTTCATTGTCTAATAGAATTTTATTTAACCATGATTTAAATAAAATAATAAGCTCTTCAAGTAATTTTAAATTTACAAATGAGGGTTACTTTTTTAACGTATATCAT
Source organism: Campylobacterota bacterium (assembly GCA_034723795.1). Classification (GTDB taxonomy): domain Bacteria; phylum Campylobacterota; class Campylobacteria; order Campylobacterales; family Arcobacteraceae; genus JAIOSF01. The sequence continues at coordinate 21,302 of JAYEPG010000085.1, read as the reverse complement.
ACATATACAAAAGATACAACAACTTTAGAGAATCAAAAAAGTATAACTTATGAACTTGGTATGGGTTTTAATAAATATTATAAAGCTTCATATAGAGAAGAGTTTGACCTAACAGCTGATATTAGTAAAAAAAGAGAGTATGTTTTTAATATAAATAAAAAGTGTTGGGCATTAAATTTAAAACTTATAGATTCTTTGGTTGCTACAAATACAACAGACAACAGTGTATTAAGACAAAATATATTTTATGTTCAATTAAATCTAAAACAACTTTTTGTATTAGATCAAGAGTATAAATTTGAAGAGAGGTCGCAATAAGTTGTTAATAAAAAAAAGAATTTTTAAAAACAGAGAAGATGCAGCAAATAAACTATTAGATGTTCTCCCTATTAAAGAGATGCTAATAGAGGATTGGATTATATTAGGAACTTCTGCTGGAGCTGTCCCTATTGCTTTAATTGTTGCAAAAGCTTTAAATGCCCAGTTTGATTTTTTATTTACAGAGAAAGTTTTTACACCAAATAATAGCGATTGTGAAATTGCAATTATAACAGAAACAGGTGAAATTGTTATACATGAAGAGTTGATGAAATCTTTTTCATTAAACTTAGAAGATATTTATAAAATAATTGATAGTAAATATGAAGTTGAACTAAACTCTTATAAAGCTAAATACCGTAAATCTTTAGATATAATCGATTTATCGAATAAAAATGTATTATTAATTGATGAAGGATTAAATACAGGGCTTACCATGATGGCATGTATAAAGTCTGTTATAAATATGAAAGCAAAATCAATTTGTGTTGCTGTACCAGTATTGCCAGAGGTTACAATACACGATATTGAAACGATTGCTGATGATCTATATTATATAGATGCTCCAGCCCACTTTGTATCTATAGATTTTTATTATGAAGATTTAAAAAAAATCACTTTAGATGAAATAAATATATTAAAAGGAAAATAATGTCAACAATATGTGAATTAGAGATAAATAATAATAAAGAGATTTTTGAGTTTGATAAAGTTGCTAAACAAAGTAATGGATCAGTTTTATTAACTGTAGGAAAAACTGTATTAATGGCAACAGTAGTATCAGAATTTGATAATCCAGTTAGTGAAGACTTTACACCACTTACTGTTCAGTATATTGAAAAAAACTATGCTGCAGCAAAATTTGCTGGTGGTTTTATGAAAAGAGAAGGTAAATCAAGTGACTTTGAAACTTTAACTTCAAGAGTTATTGATAGAAGTTTAAGACCTTTATTTCCAAAAGGATATGTATACCCTACAACTATTACAGTTATGGTATTAAGTGTAGATAATAATGCTGACTTACAAGTTTTAGCTTTAAATGCAGCTAGTGCAGCACTGTATGTATCTGATATTCCTGTATCAAAATCTGTTTGTGCTACAAGAATTGCTAAAATTGATGGTGATTTAGTTATTAACCCATCTTTATCACAAATGGATGAATCAACACTAGATTTATTTATAGCAGGTAGTTCAAGTGAACTATTAATGATTGAGATGAAAGCTATCTCTTCACAAGAGATGATAGAGGTTGATTTAGAAAGTTTTACTAAAGTTCATAATATAAATGATATTAGTGAAGGTGATCTTGTTGATGCTATTGAATTAGCTTCAAATACAATATTTACAACAAATAGTACCTATGAAAAAAGTTTTGAATTTGCATGCGTTGAAGTTGCCCAAGTTGAATTGATGTCAACACAAATTGAAAAATCTATTATTGATTATGTAAAAGATAATTATTCTAATAATATTAAAGATGCTATAAAAACTATGGCAAAAAAAGAGAGAACAAGTGTACTAAAAGATATTGCTGTACTAATATCTAATGATGAACACTGTTTAAAAGAGGAAATATCTTTAGATACATTAAAAACAACAGTAGAGATGGTTAAAAGAGATATTGTTCGTAGTATGATTGTAAATGAAAAAGTAAGAGCAGATGGAAGAGGTCCTAGTGATGTAAGACCAATATCAATAGAGACAAATATTTTACCATCAGCTCATAGTAGCTGTCTATTTACTAGAGGTGAAACACAAAGTTTAGTTGTTGCAACTTTAGGTGGAAATAAAGATGCTCAAATGTATGAAAGAGTTACTCAAAAAGGGACGTTAAATGAAAACTTTATGGTTCATTATAATTTCCCTGGATTTAGTGTTGGTGAAGCAAAACCAATTTTTGGAGTAAGTAGAAGAGAATTAGGACATGGAAATCTTGCTAAAAGAGCTTTAGAGTCTTCTATTGATAAAGATTATAGTGATACTATTAGATTAGTATCTGAAATATTTGAATCTAATGGTTCATCTTCTATGGCTACAGTATGTGGTGGTTCTTTGAGCCTTAAAGCAGCTGGTATTCCTGTATCTTCACTAATTGCAGGTGTTGCTATGGGTGGTGTATTTGAAGGTGATAAATACACAGTATTAACAGATATAATGGGCTTAGAGGATCATGATGGTGATATGGACTTTAAAGTTACGGGTACATCTGATGGTATTACTGCACTTCAAATGGATATAAAACTTGGTGGAATAGAGCTATGTGTATTAAAAGAAGCACTAGATCAAGCAAAAGATGGTAGAGTTCATATATTAAAACTTATGGAAGAAGCTGCACAAAATATTGTTCCAAGTGATGCGTTGCCTTTAGTTGAACAGTTTAATATTGATCCAACAAAAGTTATGGCAGTTATTGGAAAAGCTGGTTCAGTTATAAAAGAGATAATTGAGAAGTTTGGAGTTTCTATTGATTTAGATAGAGATAGTGGTGGTGTTAAAATTACAGGTGATAACAAAGCAAATGTATTAAATGCTGCAGAACATATTAAAAATATATCTTCAAATGCAAAATCATTTCAAAAAAAAGAAACTATTAACTTTGAAAAACTATATGAGATTGATCAGGTTTTAGATGGAAAAGTTGTTAGAATTGCAGATTTTGGTGCTTTTATTGAATTACCAAAAGGTGGAGAAGGTTTACTTCATATCTCTAAAATTTCTAAAAAAAGAGTTTCTAAAGTAAGTGATGTGTTAAGCCAAAACGATGTTGTTAGTGTAAAAGTACTTAAAGTTAGTAAAGATAGAATTGAACTTATCTCATCAACTTTATAGTTAGTTTTTTTAGATTACTTTAAACTATATTTGGTTATAGTTTATTGTAGATTCATTTGAAGGGAATATAAATGAAATTATTAATTGTAGATGATTCTACTATGTTAAGAGATATGTTGTCTTATGCACTTAACGATGGTGGATATAATGATGTTACTGAAGGTGTTGATGGTGTTGATGGTTTAGAAAAAGCTAAAGCAACAACATTTGATTTAATTGTTACTGATGTTAACATGCCCAATATGGATGGACTAACTTTAGTTGATGAACTTAGAAAGTTACCGCAATACTCTAAAACACCAATTTTAGTATTAACTACTGAAAGAAGTGGTGAGATGAAATCTAAAGGTAAAGCTGCAGGAGCAACTGGTTGGATTGCTAAACCATTTGTTCCAGATCAGTTGTTAAAAGCTGTAAATATAGTACTTAGTAAAAATAGTTAGAATAATTAAAAAGGTTTAAAAATGTCTGGATTTGATATATCAATGTATAGAGATATGTTCGTAGAGGAAGCTGAAGAGCTTTTTGAATCTGCGGATAATGTGTTACTTGAAGCAGAAAAAAATGGTAGTTTAACTGATGATGAGATGGGTCAACTGTTTAGAGATGTTCATACATTAAAAGGGAGTGGTGCTTCTGTTGAACTTTCATATTTTGCAGAGTTTACTCATGATGTTGAAAATATGATGGATAAACTAAGAAATCATGAAATTGAATTTATACCTGAAATGGCTGGAACACTTATTGATGGTTTAGATGTAATGAAAGAAATTTTACAATTAGAATGTGATGATGAGATTGAAAGAGAAGCATTTACAGAGATGACAAGTGAATTACTTGTTGTAATTAGGTCATACATAAATGGTGGTTCTGGCGATTCAGCTCCAGTAGCACCAGCTACAGAACCAGAAGAGCCAGAAAATGTTGTACAAAGTACTCCTGTTGCAATTGAAACACCAGCTACTCCAACTATCTCAAATGGTTCTTGGGGATTTTTTGCTGAAGAATCTAATTTAACTGCTGATTCTAGTTCAGCGATGGATTCAGATGAAAACTTTGGGTTCTTTGATGATATGGAAGCTATAAAGCCTGATGTTGATATTAAAGAAAATATACCAGCACCTAAAGCAGAAGAACCTGTAGAAGTTGTAGAAACTAAAGAAGCACCAAAAGCTAAAGAAAAACCAAAAGCTAAAGAAAAACCAAAAGCTAAAGAAAAACCAAAAGCTAAAGAAAAACCAAAAAAAGAAGCACCAACATCAAAAAAAGCTGTAACAAGCACAATTAGAGTAAATTTAGATAAGATTGATTTACTTATGAATAATGTTGGAGATTTAGTTATTACAAATGCTATGTTAACGCAGTACAGTACTACAATAAAAGAATCAAAAGTAAGAAGTTCTGTGTTGGAGAGACTTGAACTACTTGAAAGACATATTAGAGAGATGCAGGATTCTATTATGAGTATAAGAATGGTACCTATGGAATCTATATATTCAAAATTCCCAAAAGTTGTTAGAGATATATCTAAAAAGCTTGGTAAAAAAATTGAATTTAAACATGAAGGTGATACTGTTGAGATTGATAAGGCTATGATTGAGGGATTAACTGATCCATTAATGCATATTATTAGAAACTCTTTAGATCATGGTTTAGAGATGCCTGACGATAGGTTGGCATCAGGAAAGTCTGAAACTGGTACAATAACAATTGCTGCAGAACAAGCAAATGGTCAAATGATAATTACTATTGAAGATGATGGTAAAGGTATTGATTATAATAAAGTTGCTCAAAAGTCATTAGATAATGGTATGATTGATGAACATCAAATGGCAACAATGACAGACAATGAAAAAGCGATGTTAATTTTTGGTGCAGGGGTTAGTACTGCAGATGAGATTACAGATATATCTGGTCGTGGTGTTGGTATGGATGTTGTTAAAACGAATATATCTAAGCTTGGTGGTTTAATTAAACTAGATACTGAAATTGGAGTTGGAACAACAATTACAATTATGCTTCCTCTTACTCTTGCTATCCTTGATGGTCTTGATATTGCTGTTGGTGATATTAAATATATTTTACCATTAAGTTCAATAGTTGAGTCTTTACAACCAACATCTGAGATGATTAAGAAAATTGGTGATGGAACACAGGATTTACTTATGTTAAGAGAAGAGTTTATCCCTGTAGTTAGATTACATCAACTATTTGATATTAAATCGAAACATACAAAACTAGAAGAGGGTATGTTAATTGTTGTTAAGTCTGGTACATTAAAAATTGCAATGTTTATTGATGAATTTTTACATCAGCATCAAGTAGTTGTTAAACCTTTAGATAAGAACTTTAGAAGTGTTGAGGGTATTGGTGCAGCTACTGTTAGAGGTGATGGTAGTATTGGTCTAATTTTAGATGTAATGGGTATCATTGAAGCACAAAAAAAGTCTGAACAAAGTGGGCTTTCTTCAATAGAAGATAATTTAGCTGCTTCATAATTATCTATGAATGAGACAAAGCAATTACACGATAAAGTAAAATCTATTCTTTATTCTCTTACGGGTATAACCCTAACTGAGAATAAAGATATTATGATTACAAATAGGTTAGATAAACTTAAACGAAATACTAAAGTTAATGATTCAATTGAGCAATTATTAGAGAGAATTTCTAATGGTGAGTTTACTACAGAGTTTATAAATACTTTTACTACTAATAAAACTCATTTTTTCAGAGAAGATTTTCATTTTCAAGATTTAAAAGACAGAGTTATCCCTGAATTTCATAATAATAACCAAGAGATTAAAATGTATTGTTCTGCTGCATCAACAGGAGAAGAACCATATTCAATGGCTATTACTGCTAAAGAGGTTAGTTCAAATATAAAAGCTTCTATTATTGCTACGGATATTGATACAGAGGTATTACAAAATGGTGCAAATGGAATTTATAGATTTCAAAAAAGTTCAAAAGAGTTCCCTGATTGGATAAAACCACAAAAATATTTTAAGAAAAGGGTTCAAAAAAACCTTGCAGGTGATGAAATATTAATTAAAGCAAATGATGATTTAAAAAGGATGATTACTTTTGCACAGATGAATTTAAATGATGAAGTTTACCCTTTTGAAACACATCAATTTGATGTTGTATTTTGTAGAAATGTTTTAATATATTTTTCAGTTGAGGATCAAAATAAGATTTTAAAAAAGCTTTTTAGAGTTTTAAAAATAGGTGGTACTTTGTATATAGGACACTCTGAAAATCCACATGATTTAATAAATTATGTAAAAAGAGTAGGTCAAAATATTTTTGTAAAGATTAAGGATCTTTAGTGATAACTATTGGGCATAAGGATGGTAGTACAGAACGAATCCCTTATTCAAAAATAACACAAGTTGTTAAAGGTATGCCTACACATACTATAATAGGTGGAGAATTTGCTGTTGTAAGTGATACTGAAAATATTGGATTTAAAACACTTTTAGGTTCATGTGTTGCAATAATGTTTTATGATAAATCAAAAAAGATAAAAGGTATGAATCACTTTTTATTACCAGCAACTGATAATTCAAATGAAGATATGAAATATGGTTTGTATTCTGTTGAAGCCATGCTAAATGAGATGTACAAAATGGGTTGTAGAAAAGAGAATATGGCCGCAAAAATTTCTGGTGGGGCTGATATTATGAATATAGGGTCTACATCAAAAAGTATCGGTCATAGAAATGTAGAGTTTGCACATACCTTTTGTCAATCAGAAGGATTTAGAATTTTATCTGATCATACAAGAGGAAATCAAGGTCGTGTAATACTTATGGGTGAACGTTTTGAAACATTTATTAAAAATGTTGATAACAGTAATACATCTACGCAAGTTGCTACTTCAGAAAAAAGATTACAAAGAGAGTTATCTATACGTAAACCAGCTATCTCTGAATATGTTAGTGGTACAGGTATTTTTGCAGAAGAAGATAAAAAAGAGGAAACTATGGAGATGGAATTCTTTTAAAATTTAGGATAAATTATGTATACAGTTATTGTAATTGATGATTCAGTTTCTATGCGAAAAGTTATTAAAGATATAATTAATTCTATTGATGATTTTGAAGTTGTTGACACTGCCATTGATGCTTTTGAAGCAAGAGAAAAAATCAAACAACTAGAACCAGACTTAGTTACTATAGATATAAATATGCCAAAAATGGATGGTGTTACGTTTCTTAGAAACCTAATGAGACTTCACCCTATGCCTGCTGTTGTAGTATCTGGTGAAAGTGTAAGAGGTAATGATATATTTGATGATGGTGCAGTTGGTTTTGTACCTAAACCATCATTGGGTGAATCAATGAGTGTATTTAACAGTAGATTAAAAGAGACTTTAATGAGTTTAACTTTTTTATTAGATAAATATACATTAAAAAAACCAAAACCAATAAAACCAGTTGCTCAGCAAGTAAAAAAAGTAGACCTATCAGGTGGCTTAGTTGAAAAGAAGGTTCACCCTGATGAAGTACTTAAAAGTACACCTGCACATTTACCAGGAGCTAAGATAATAGGTATAGGATCATCAACTGGTGGTGTTGAGTCTTTACTTCAAGTATTTAAAAAGTTACCTTCTAAACTACCCCCTATAGTTATAACTCAACATATCCCTTATGGTTTTTCAAGCTCTTTTGCACAACGTTTAAATGACCATTCAGCTATAAATGTATCTGAGGTTCAAGGTGATATAGTTTTAGAAAATGGCCACGCTTATTTAGCACCTGGAAATATGCATTTAGTTATAGAAAAAAGATCTAATAAATATGTTGGTAAACTTTTAGATATTACAAAAGTAAGTCGTCATAAACCTTCAGTTGATATGATGTTTAGAAGTTTAAATAACAGCGCAGGAGGTGGTGCTATGGCTATTATGATGACAGGGATGGGTGATGATGGTACAATTGCAATGAAAGAGTTACATAACAACAATGCTTATACGGTTGCTCAAAATGAGGAGAGTTGTGTAGTGTTTGGTATGCCTGCTCAAGCTATAAAAGCAGGTGCAGTTAAAGAGATTTGTCATCTTGACGATATTGCTCAATATATAATTGAATTTTCAACTGGAAAAAGGAGATAATAGAAATCATCCATGAAACTTAATCTTAAACTTTTAGCAGCGCCTTTTGTAATATTATTATCATTGTTTTATATAAGTTTTATATTCTCATCTGAGATTGATAGGTTAAAAAAAGAGATTGATAATATCTATTTTGGTAACTTTATACCTGTACATAAACTACATATAATTTTGGAAAAATATAATGAAATTATATATGACGATTTAACAATTGTATATAATAAAAAAACTATTGAAAAGAATTGGCGTTATTATAACTCTCAATATAAAACTGATAAAGAGCGTAAGATAGTTGAAAAAATTGATAAGTTAATTTTAAAATCATTTAACAATAATAGTAAAGATTATTATAAATTTGTAATTACACAAATCAATCTATTAATAGAACATGAAATTTATTCAGCTTCTATGCAAAGAAAAAGTTTTCTTGAAGAGTATAATAAGATAAATAGGTATCTAATGTACAATCAAATCTTTATTTTTATCTTTATTTTAATATTTATAACATTAATTATAATTAATACAATAAAAAATAATAAAAAACAGGAATATTTAATTGAGAAGTATAAACAAGATTCAATTACTGATGGATTAACAAAGCTTTACAATAGAAAATATTTTGATACTTTATTTGACGATATTACGAATATAAGTTCTCAAAATGCTTGGTTAAGTGCATTTGTAATGATTGATATTGACTTTTTTAAACAGTTTAATGATACTTATGGTCATGATGATGGTGATACGGCATTAAAAAAAGTATCAAAAGCATTAAATAATACATTTCAAGGTGAATATGAATATACATTTAGACTAGGTGGAGAAGAGTTTGGAGTATTGATGTTTGACACAAACATTCAAGCTTTACAAGCAAAACTAGATATATTACAAGTAAATATAAAAAATTTAACTATACCTCACAGTGCTAGTGCAACAAATTTTTTAACTATATCAATGGGTGTTGTTATTATAAACAACGAATCATATACAAGTTCTATTAAAGATCTTTATAAATTAGCGGATGAAAAACTTTATCACTCTAAAGAAAACGGAAGGAATCAATACACAATATGACATTTTTATTTAATAAAAACAACCATTTTAACTTAGCTAATATAGTTACATTTTTTAATATAGCAGCAGGTATTTTAGCAATATATTTTATTACTCATGGGGAATTTTTTGGTGCAGCACTATTTGCATGGCTTGCAGGTGCATTTGATATAATTGATGGAAAAATTGCAAGAAAATATAATCTATCTACAGAGTTTGGTGTACAACTAGATTCATTTGGTGATTTTTTATCATTTGTTATAGTTCCAGTAATGTTTATATTTTTTGGTGTGATTGATGGAAAAGAGATCCATTTTTTAAATACGGCATTTGTTGCATTTGCTTTTATTTATTATGTTATATCTGGTCTTCGTAGGTTAATACAGTTTAATATAAATACAGATGCAGGTAGTGTAAGTAAGCATTTTACAGGAGTACCTACACCACTTGGAGCTATTCTTTTATGGTTAGTCTATCTAGGCTGGATATATGAACTTATACCAAATGAAAATGTTGTATTAGGACTAATGATATTAGTTGGATACCTATTAAATTCAAAAATAAAAATACCACACCCTTAATAGATAAGGGTGTATAAATTATTTTTTAAACTTTACAGAGCTAACAGTCTAACTGTATGTGATGTGGATGGATTTGCTTGAGAAGTAGCAATTGAACCAATAGTATTATTTATATTATTACTAGTAAAATCAGAACTCTCTTTTTCAAAATTTATCTCTTTAAAAGGAGAATTTTCTTGACTAATTTGTTTCTCCTTGGAAATAGTATTTTTAACCTCATTAACAGCTTCATCAAATGAATTATTTGTTGTAGACTTCATTGATTCAAGCATCATCATCTTATTTTGTGTAGCTTCCATAATATCAGATGGGCTTAAAGGTTTTGATCCTAAAATACCATCAAAATAAGCTGTACTATCTGCTGATTCTTGATCAAGTATCAACTGATTTAAATCAACTTGCTTAGAATTAGTATTAAAATTGTCCATCAAACTCTTTATTTTTGGCTGAACTGCATCTAATAATTCTGGAGCATTAGAAGATTGAATATTAAAATTAATCTCATTAACTATATTTATTTGATTGTCGATATTTGACTGCATATTTTGTAAATTTGATACTGTATTAATTGAATTAGTCAATTTATTACTAAACGTGCTTTGAGCATCTGTCACAATTTGTGTGTTTAAGTTTAATTTTGCGCTATCTTTTTCTAACTCTATTTTTGCATTATTATCAACCAATCTTTCAGGATTTATAATATTTATACTAGACGCATTTATGTTTGTCATTTGTAAAGGTTCCATATTTTCCCCCTTGTATTATTTTTTGTATCACTATTATACACCACTTTTAGTATTGCTTTTCTTAAAATTTGTTTAATTTTTAAAATTTAGTAAATTTTAACCTTATTTTAATAAAACTAATTGTAGCAAATTAATAATATGCTCTCATACATCTTTAATAATAGTTTCGATAGAATCCAAATATTTTAGAAAAAAGAAGAGTATATTTATGAAACAAAAAATAGACAATCAATTAACAGGTTCACAAATTGTTATAGAAGCATTACATAGAGAAAATACAGAAGTTGTATTTGGTTATCCAGGTGGTGCTATAATGAATGTATATGATGAAATATATAAACAAGAACATTTTCAACACATTTTAACAAAACATGAACAAGCGGCAGTTCATTCTGCAGATGCATACGCAAGATCAACTGGTAAAGTTGGTGTTGCAATAGTAACTTCTGGTCCTGGATTTACAAATGCAGTTACAGGGCTAGCTACTGCTTATACAGATTCAATTCCTATGGTAGTTATTTCAGGTCAAGTACCAACAGCAGTTATTGGTACTGATGCATTTCAAGAGATTGATGCTGTTGGTATTAGTAGATCTTGTACTAAACATAACTTTTTAGTAAATGATGTAAAAGATTTAACAAGAGCTTTAAAACTTGCATTTTATTTAGCAAGAAGTGGAAGACCAGGTCCAGTTCATATTGACTTACCAAAAGATGTATCTGCAAACCTTGCTGACTTTAACTATGATCAAGAGTTTGATTTACCAACATATAAGCCAACTACAAAAGGTAATGTAAGACAAATAAAAGCTGCTTTAAAACATATAAGTGAAGCAAAAAGACCACTTCTTTATGTTGGTGGTGGTGCTGTTTTATCTAACTGTTATGAAGAGATTAGAGAGTTTGCACATCAAGCAAAGATTCCTGTTGTTGAAACTTTAATGGCACGTGGTGTTATGAGAAGTGACGATGAGTATCTATTTGGTATGTTAGGTATGCATGGTGAATATGCTGCTAATATGGCTATGAGTCAAACAGATATGATTATCTGTTTAGGTGCTAGATTTGATGATAGGGTTACAGGAAGACTTGATGTGTTTGCTAAAAAAGCACATGTAGTTCATGTAGATATTGATCCTGCATCAATAGCAAAAATTGTTAAACCAAACTATCCTATAGTTGGAGATTTAGCTGTTGTTATGAAGCAAATTTTAGAACATACAAAAGACTTTGAGTTTAATGATTATTCTGATTGGCATAATACTTTAAAGAAGTATAGAAAAAAACACCCTTTAAGATTTGAAGAAGATAGTGATAGGCTTAAACCTCAATGGGCTATAAAAAGAGTAGGGGAGTTACTTGGGGACAAAGCTTTAATCTCTACAGATGTTGGACAACATCAAATGTGGGCAGCACAATTTTATCCATTTAATTATCCTAGACAATTTATGACAAGTGGTGGTTTAGGTACTATGGGAGTAGGGCTTCCTTATGCTATGGGTGTAAAAAGAGCTCATCCAGATAAAATATCTGTAAACTTTACAGGTGATGGTTCTATTATGATGAATATTCAAGAGATAATAACTTGTACTCAATATAATTTACCACATATTAATATTGTACTAAATAACAACTATTTAGGTATGGTAAGACAGTGGCAAACAAGATTTTATGATGATAGATTAGCGGAGACTACTTTAGATACTCAGGCTGATTTTAAAATGTTATGTGAGTCTATGGGTGGTGTTGGATATAAAGTTCATACAAAAGAGGAGTTTGATAAAGCTCTTGAAGATGCAGTTGCTTCAAATAAAACAGCGATGATAGAAGTTATTGTTGATAGAAGAGAAGAGGTTTTACCAATGGTACCAAATGGTCATGCATTAAATGAGATGTTATTACTTGAAAATTTAGGAGATAAATAATGGGTTCTTTTAAAGATTTTTATAATAGTGAAGAGAAAAGAGAAGTTTTATCAGTAATCGTTGTAAATAAAGATTCTGTTTTAAGTAGAATTGTTGATCTATTTTCAGCTAGAGGATACAATATAGACAGTTTGACTGTTGCACCAATTCCAAATAGTGAATATTCAAGAATAACAATTGTTACTTTTGGAAAAACTAGAACAATTGATCAAATTGTAAAACAGTTAAATAAGTTAATACCAGTATTTAAAGTTACTGAACACAAAGATGTTATTGAAAAAGATACAGTACTTATTAAAATACCAATAGATCAAAACTTAAGTGATGTAGATGTTTTAGCTAGAGCTTATCATGGATCAATTTTAAATGTTACAGATGAAGCGATAGTTATATCTGCAACAGATGAACCACAAAGAATTGTAAACTTTATAAAAGTAATAGAAAAATACAACCCAATCGAGATAGTTCGAAGTGGTGTTGTAGCTATGGAAAGATAATAAATAGATGAAATTAATTGATATTACTAATGAATTAGATATTGAAGTTAGTATTGATATTGATATAATTGGACTAAACACTTTAAGTGATGCTTCACAAAATGAGATAACTTTTTTAGAAAATAAAAAATATTTATCTCAACTAAAAGAGACTAAAGCTGGTGCAGTTTTTGTAACTAATGAGTTTAAAAATCTTGTACCTAAAGATACTATAGCTTTGGTTTGTGATAATCCATATTTAAACCTAGCAAAATCAAGTAAATATTTTGCTCCAGAAATTGTCCAAACTAGTGGAGAAGATGCAAAAATTGGTTTAAACTGTACAATTATGCCAAATGTAAGCATTGGGTATAATTCTACAATTGGAGATAACTGCACAATAATGGCAGGTGCTTTTATAGGTGACAATGTAACTATTGGAGATAATTGTACTATATACCCTAATGTAACTATCTATAGAGATTGTAAACTTGGTGATGATGTAATGATACATGCAGGAACAGTTATAGGTAGTGATGGTTTTGGTTTTGCTAATACTTCAACAGGAAAGTATATCAAAATATATCAAAATGGAAATGTAACAATAGGTTCTGATGTTGAGATTGGATCAAATACATCTATAGATAGAGCTGCTTTTAAATCAACAATTATAGAAGACGGTGTAAGAATTGACAACCTTGTACATATAGCACATAACTGTAAAATAGGAAACGGTTCTATTATTACTGGTCAGTGTGGATTTGCTGGATCATCTATTTTAAATGAATATGTAATAGTAGGTGCTCAAAGTGGGGTAGCTGGACATTTAGAGATTGCTCCATTTAGCACAATTTCTGCAAAAAGTGGTGTTACAAAAAGTATTACTGAACCAAAAAAACAATGGGCAGGATTCCCTTTAATGGAACATAGACCTTGGCTTAAACTTCAAGCTCGTATAAATAAACTCCTTTCATAGGGGTATCAAACTTTTAAAAGGATAAGTTATAGCTTTAAAAATCATCTCAACAATCACTGCGTTTATTTTAGTATTTTTTTCATTTTCAATCTTTATTTCTGATGTTAATAGTGTTGGTAAAGTTGGTTTTACTGTTGCTAGTTATTCAAAAGAGTATTTAGGATATATCGCTTATATATACTTACCTGTCCTTATATACCCACTATATAAAATAAACTTTTCATATATAGATAACTATATAGAAAAAATAATATCATCAATCTTTTTATTTATTACATTAATTACATTTCAAGCACTAATAGTAGAAACTAATATGTCTGGTAAAATAGGGACAATTATTATTGATGTGATAAGCCCTTATATAGGGATTGCAGGTATTTGGATATTTGTTTTAATATCTTTTTTTATATCATTAATTATCCTTTTAGAGTCTCAAAGTGAAGAGTTATTTCAAAAGATAATAGATTTTAAAAATAGTTTGTCATCAAAAGTAAAGTCAAAGTCTATATCAAAACAATCACATAATTTACCTAAAAAAGTTCAAAGAAAAGTTGAACCAACAGTTACAATAAATGAGATAGGTGACACAGCAGAGATTCGAATTGAAGAAGATATAAAACCAATAAAGTTCGATACACCTAAAGCTGAACCAATAAAAGAGCAAACTATAGTTTCTAAAGAGATAGAAAATAAAGATATAAAAAAAGAGGAAGAGGTTCAAGAGTTATTTGAAGAACTTGATTTTAATAATATAGAGATACAAGATGATAAGAAGCTAGCATCTTTAGAAAATATCCTTGTAGATGAACTAGAAGAGAATAAAAAGTTATTAGATGATATTGAAGTAGGTGATGTAATCATACCAAAAAACTTTCAACTACCACCAACAAATATCTTTCAAAAAGCACCAAAAGAAGCTAAAAACAAAATAAATGAAGCTATTATTGACCAACAAATAAATGATCTTTTAGAAAAATTAAAAATGTTTAAAATAGAGGGTGATGTGGTACGAACATACACAGGACCTATTGTAACAACTTTTGAGTTTAAACCAGCACCAAATGTAAAAGTATCTAAAATTTTAAATTTACAAGATGATCTAGCAATGGCACTAAAAGCTCAAACAATAAGAATACAAGCACCAATTCCTGGCAAAGATGTCGTAGGGATAGAAGTACCAAATGATACAGCACAAACAATCTATATAAGAGAAATTTTAGAGAGTGAAATATTCCAAAACTCTTCATCACCTTTGACAATGATTTTAGGAAAAGATATAGTAGGAAACCCATTTATAACAGATCTTAAAAAATTACCACACTTACTAATAGCTGGAACTACTGGAAGTGGTAAATCTGTTGGTTTAAACTCAATGATTCTTTCACTTTTATATAAAAATTCACCAGATGATTTAAAACTTATTATGATAGATCCAAAAATGATTGAGTTTTCTATATATAATGATATTCCACACCTTTTAACTCCTGTTATTACTAAACCTATGGAAGCTATAAATGCTTTAGCAAATATGGTTGCAGAGATGGAAAGACGATATGCTCTTATGGCTGAGTCAAGAACAAAAAATATAGAAAACTATAATGAAAAAGCAAAAACACATCCATATGAACCATTTCCATATATTGTGATTATTATTGATGAGTTAGCAGATTTAATGATGACAAGTGGTAAAGAGGTTGAAATATCTATAGCTAGAATTGCTCAAAAAGCAAGAGCTTGTGGTATTCACTTAATTGTAGCAACACAGCGACCATCAGTAGATGTTGTTACAGGATTAATTAAAGCAAACCTTCCAAGTAGAATTTCTTATAAAGTAGGGCAAAAAGTTGATAGTAAAATTATACTTGACTCTATGGGTGCTGAATCACTTCTTGGACGAGGGGATATGCTATTTACACCTCCAGGTATGAGTGGACTTGTTCGTGTTCATGCACCTTGGAGTGATGAAACAGAAATAGAAGCTGTTGCAGAGTTCTTAAAAGAACAAAGAGAAGCATCATATGATATAAGTATTTTAAAAGAGAAAGGTGAAGATGGATTTAGTAGTAGTTCATCTTCATCATCTGAAGATATTGGTACACTAGATGAACTTTATGAACAGGCAAAACTTATTGTAATACAAGATAAAAAAAGTTCAATAAGTTATCTGCAAAGAAGATTAAAAATAGGGTACAATAGATCTGCAACAATTATAGAGCAACTTGAAAAAACAGGTATCTTATCCGCAGCAAACGCTAAAGGGAATAGGGAAATACTAATATAACTATGAAACTAGAAGAAGCAATAAACAAATACTTTAGTAGAGAAAAATTAATAGATAGTATATGTAAATATCAATTATACTATCAAATAGGATTAGGTTCTT
This sequence comes from Campylobacterota bacterium, assembly GCA_034723795.1. Taxonomy (GTDB): domain Bacteria; phylum Campylobacterota; class Campylobacteria; order Campylobacterales; family Arcobacteraceae; genus JAIOSF01. The sequence continues at coordinate 4,897 of JAYEPG010000085.1, read as the reverse complement.
TGGCTTTGCAATCTATACAAGATTTAGAAGAGACTCATAAAAAACTAGCAGAACTAAACTTACAAATTGATAGTCAAAAAGTGTTTGAAGCTATCCATGAGATAGTTTTATACCTATCACATGAAGATGATTTTAATGAAAAGTTTGAAGGTCATTTAAAATTTACAGCATTAACTCAAATGCTTAATGATTTTGTAGAAGCAGATAAAGAACTCATAGGTTCAGAACATTTTTCAAATATGATTTATGAACAAATTAAAGATGATAGATATTTTACTTTTGAGATGAAACAACAATTTGATGCTGACTATAAAGTAATATTACCAACTTGGAATGCTACAATTACTGATGATATAGCTAATGATATTAAAGATGTTGTTGTAGAAATATTTGCTAAAAACGAGCCTTTAAAGTAAATAGAACTAAAATATATCAGTAGTTCTATTTAACTGGCTTTTATCAAAGTGGGTATATATTCTAGAGGTATTTATATCTGCATGACCTAAAGATTCTTGAACTAGAATTAAGTCGTGACTATTTTGATAAAGTAGGGTAGCAAAAGTATGTCGAAGCATATGCGCACCATTCTTTTCTTTTCTAAGCCCTACGCTTAAAAGTATCTGTTCTACTATTCTACTTATGTAACTTTGCGTTAGTTTAGCCCCTTTTTTATTACAAAAGAGTAGGTTATCTTCACAAGTTCTAATATCTAGCCAAGTTGCAAGATCATTTTTTATTATTTTCTCTTTTATCATTACAACTCTTGGTTTATTACCTTTACCCCTTACTTGTATAATATAAGCATCACCATCTTTTATAAAATCTTTTTTATTTATATCTATAGCTTCACCAACTCGAATACCTGTATATAGTATAGTTTTAATAATAAGACGATTTCTAGCCCCTAAATTAAGATCTTTAAAGGGATAATTGTTAATAGCCTCTATAAACTTAGCAACTTCATCTTTATTTAGAAAAGAGGGTAGTTTAGTACCACTTTTACCCCCTAGTCCTCCCCAGTTTTTAAGTTCAATTGAATACCTATATGCATTTCCATTTGGTTCTTCATTTTGCTTATCTATATATCCAAAGAATCCTAATAGTGCTATACGGTGGTTTTTTTTAGTTGCATCTGATAGAGTTGCTGTTTGAGAAGCTAGAAAGTCACTAAGTATATCTTCATCAATCTCTTTCATAGAAGAAGCCCCAAATCGCATAAGATAATTATATAGCTTTTCTAAAGGTAAATAATAAACATGAATACTAGTGATTCCAATATTACGAACCTCTTTCATTATCTCTTTTAGTTTTTTAATATCATCAAAACCAATTATTAGTTCTTGAATTATTTGAGCTAATCTATCTTGATCTTTTACTTGCCTATTTGATAAGCTTGTTATTTTGTTTCTTATAAACCTACTTAACCAAAACAGATAGGTCTTGCTAAAGTTATCTTCACAGTCTAATTGGTATCTCAAAGTAAATCCTTTTTATTAGTCTTGGAAACTATTATTTCCAAACTATAACATAGATACTATTAATCCCTACTTTATAGGGACAATAAGTAGTTTATCATAATCAGTATACCCAATAGTATCTGCTCTATATAAAGTGTAAGCACAAATAATACTATCAAGCTTATCCTCAATAGCTTTTAAATCCTTTACCATACAACTATCAACATCAAACTTTATAAAATCAATTATTGCATCTTCTATATAGTTTTGAAATATATCTAGTTGTTCTCGTATAAAAAGGGAGCTTCTACCTTTTTTTCTTTTATATGGCAAAACTGTATCTTTTGTAAAGCATCTTAATATTGTAGCATGTGGGTATACCTCAAATAGATTGACTCTAAGATTGTAGTTTTGAAGCTTTTGAAATAATTCCTCTGCCCTATTTCCACCATAAAGTCTATCCATGATATTTTTATTTACAGGATAAACTCCAAGCTTATATTTTGCAAAATCTTTTAAAAAACTGTTTTCTATCTCTCTAGTACCCGTAATATTTAAAACTTCAAGTGGTGCATCAACACCTATTTTATCTGGTTTTATATCTAATATATAGTTTAAAATATCATCATCTGATTTTAAATATACGGTTTGTATCAATATATTATCTTCAAGAATAGTTAATGCAGAAAAATTGTTTTTACTCCACGCTAAATCAACACCTAAGTATCTCATATGTTTTTAGCTAACATCTCTTTAAAATCATAAAATGCTTTAGTTTTTCGTATTTTTCCATCTCTATTATCAACTAGACCATACCCAGGGGCAATTAACTGATGCCAAAATACTTTTGATACTTTGTTGCTCTTTTTAGCTATATCATAGTACTCAAGCATATATTTAGCATAATCATCTTCACTAACACACTCTTTTTCACTTGTAGGAGCGTAGGGTGCAGTATTTGATAGAGGCCAGTTAACTTCTGTGATATAAATATCATCTGTTTTCATTTTAGGAGATAGTCTTACTAAACTGTAAAGCATCTCAATTTTATTATTTGTGTCAAAGATACCCATTTGAGTATTTGAAGGAGCTCCTCTTCTATCTACATAAAGTAAAGCTGATAATTTATCATAAGATATATCAAAGTTATTAAATAATGCTCGTATAGTATAGTGGTATTCAAAGTCTATAACTGAAGGTCCTATAAGTTTTATTGTAGAATAGTTAGTATCCCTTATCTCTTGTACAACCTTATAGAAATTCAAGTACTCCTTAACTGAAAAGAAGCCCCACTTCGTTCTGTTTATAGTTGTACCTACTTGGAACTCTTGTGTTATATCTTTAAAGCTATTAAATATCTCCATTATGTGTAACTTTAATAGACCCTTATCATCGATATGATTTCTATCTTGCATAATGTTTATAAGGATTTGTTTATCATCTCCAAAAGATAAAGCAAACTGCTTATATTTATCAAGATTTTGTATATCACTTAAAGGGATTCTAATTAGTAACGACTTAACTCCTAACTCCTCTATAAGCTCTACTTGAGAATCACCCTTATCAAGGTTTACACTCATTCCATAAAAACTTTTATCCTCTTCTTTTAAATAGTTCTCTTTTTTAAACAATTTCATCAAACTTATAGACAATGGAAACATAATAAGATTTGTAAATAGTAGTGGAGCAAAATCCCAGATATTCTTTTTTCTCATCATTTTTTTATAAACTTTATCTTTTAAGATATAAGGCTGATCAGAATAGTTATCCCATATAAAAGGTGAATTATTATCCATAATTAGATGATACCCTCTTGTTTTAATCTATTTAATACATCTTGTGCAGTTATTAGTTTCATACAAGCATGATGTTTACTTTCATCTTTTATAGGACATACACGTTTCATACAAGGTGCACACTCCATATCTAATTTAATCAAAAACTCTTTATCGTTTTTCCATTGATTTGTTTCATTATGTCTTGTTGGTCCAAATATAGCCACGGTAGGGATATTAAAAGCGCCGGCTAAATGCATAGGTCCTGAATCATTTGTTAAAAATAGATCTAGTTGTGATATTTGTTCTATTAGCTCCTCTACGGATGTTTTACCTGCTAGGTTGGTATAGTTTAATGTATTTGCTTTTTTTAGCTCTTCTTCTATATCTGAAGCAATATCGGTCTCCCCTGGACCACCAAATATTTTTATATCATAAATCTTTGAAAGTTCTATAGCTACAGTTGCAAATTCATTTGGATACCATCTCTTAGCACTTCCGTAAGTTGCCCCTGGATTTATACCTAAAACTAATTTTTTACTCTCTTTGTCCTTAGTATTTTCTTTTTGATAAATTTTTAGTTTATTTGGCTCTAAAGATGTTTTAAGAGATTTGTTTATAAAGTCATTATATCTTATAACTTGATGTGTACTTAAGTTTGAGTTTAATCTATGATAAATATACTTATCTTTAGAAGATATAAACCATAATAAAAACTTAGTTGTAAAGTTCTTTCTAAAACTAAAAGCAATATCCACATCCCCTACTCTTTTTGCAAGTTTGTAAAGGTTTATATATCTATTTCCCTCTTTTTTACTATTATCAATGATTATAGTTTTTACATTTGGATGCTCTAAAAAAAGTTTTGTAGATACAAATGAACCAAATATAGTTAATTCACACTTGGGATATGTTTTAACAATATTCTCAATTGCGGGAGTAGTCATCACAGCATCACCTAGCCAAGTAGGTATCTCTATAAATATCTTTTTATTTTTTACTTGCATTTTATATCCTCTAGTAATATATCAAAATCACTCTTATATGATTTATTTTGAATTACTTTGTATTTCTCAAATTCATTTATAGCAAACTCTTTTGCAATTTGTGCTGTAACTTTTCCTGCATTTTGTAAAATATCATGTTCATTAAATTCTAAAAAAGTATTTAGTTTTTTACTCCAATCATTCATAGTCATAGGAATTTGTTTTTCTGCTTGATGTTCGGCATAATCTAAATACATAGTTACAATTCTATTTAATGTTTTCAACTCTTTTTCTTCTAAATAATTTTTAGCTACAACTACATCTGTTTTTCTTATTCTTCCTGTTGGTGCAGTTTTCCAAGTGCTTAATCCCATATTGTCTTTTTTGTGGTTGGCTCTTGAATATATTATTTCTGATGCTGTTTGTGAAGTTATAGCCCAATGTAGTTTATTTTGAACAGTAGCAAAAAACTCTTTGGTAGCTTTTGAATCTTTATCATAATCAATACTACACTCACTATAAATATCTGTTATTTGTTGATAAAACCTTCTTTCACTAGAACGGATATCTTTTATTCGTTCTAATTGCTCTTTAAAATAATCTTTTCCAAATTGTTGCTCAGGATTTTTAAGTCTCTCATCATCCATTGTAAAACCTTTGATGATATACTCTTGTAACC
>JAYEPG010000084.1:0-12588 GCA_034723795.1 Campylobacterota bacterium | reverse complement strand
GTAGTTAGTTGGTTTAGTTTTTTCTTCATAGTTTTTCCTTTCTATTTTTTATAAATCAAGACTTTGTCGTGTGTCCTACTTGCACTTAGACATAGAAATTATAATCCTATTGCACTTGAACTTAACTTAAAGATATATAACTAATTGTACTATTTGTAAATAAACTATAAGATTTTTTAAATTTTTTATAAAAACGATTTCATTTAAAACACCACTATTAAGTAAAATTGTACTAAAATTCAAATAGAAAAATTCTAAGGTGATATGATGAAAATTTTATATGCAGATTGGCTTTTGACTTGTGATGAGTCGTTTACTATTATTAAAAATGGTGCAGTTGTATTTGATGAAAAGATTATAGAAATAGACAGTATTGAAAATATAAGAGATAAATATACTTTAAATACAATTGAGTATATGGGTATACATTCTGTTTTAATGCCAGGACTTATAAATACACATGTTCATTTAGAATTTAGTGCAAATAAAACATCTCTAAAATATGGTAACTTTGTGCAATGGTTGTTTTCAGTAATATCAAAAAGAGAAGAGTTAATAGAAAAAGCGACTCAAAAACTTATAGATGAAGAGTTAAGTAAAATGATACAAAATGGTACAACTACAGTAGGTGCCATTAGTTCGTATGGATTTGATATGAACTCTTGTATCAAGTCACCTCTAAACGTAGTATATTTTACAGAGGTTTTAGGTAGCAAAGCAGATATGATTGATACTCTTTTTCTTGATTTTCAAGAGAAGTTAAAATCAGCAATATCAGCAAAAAGTGATAACTTTATACCTGCAGTGGCTATACACTCACCATACTCAACACATCCATTTTTAATAAGAGAAGTATTAAAAATAGCAAAGCAAAATAAGATGGCTGTATCAACACACTTTCAAGAATCACAAGCTGAAAATGACTGGTTAAACTACTCAACTGGTGAGTTTGAATACTTTTTTAAAGATATGTTAGACCAACATGAATCATTTACAAAACCTAGTGATTTTCTTTATCAATTTAAGGGGATAGAAAATCTTTCATTTACACATTGTGTACAAGCAAATAAAAAAGAGTTAGCACAAATAAAAGAGTTAGGAGCTTCAATTATACATTGTCCTAGTTCAAATAGACTTTTAAATAATTCTATTTTAAATCTATCATATATAGAAGATATTCCACTTGCTATTGGTACTGATGGACTTAGTTCAAATCATACATTGAATATGTTTGAAGAGGTTAGAAACTCTTTTTATATGCACTCAAATTTAGAAGCTAATGATTTAGCAAAAAAACTTTTAACTGCGTCAACAAGTGGAGGGGCTAATGCACTAGGACTTAAAAAAGGTGTTCTAGCAAAAGATTATGATGCAGATATTATCACATTTAAACTTCCAGATTTTGTTGATAATGAGGAAGATTTAGCAATAGCAATTATATTGCATACAACAAAAGTAGAAAAAACATTTATAAGAGGAAAAGATGAACTTAATAAGTAAAATATTTTGGCCAATTACGGCTCCAATAAGATTTATACAGAGAAATTTTAAAACAGTATTTTTTTTAACAATAGTGTTTTATATGGTATCAAATACAGACCCAAAAGATTTAGAGCTTGTAAACTTACAAACTATTGAACTCTCTGGTCCCATAATGAGTGCAAATGAGATTTTAGTAAAAATAGAAAAAGCAAAAAATGATAAAAATATCAAAGGTGTACTTTTATCAGTAAACTCTCCAGGTGGAGCAGTTGCTCCATCAGTTGAGATAGCTTATGCAATAAAAGAGTTAAATGAGATAAAACCAGTAATTGCGTATGCAAGTGGTGTTATGGCTAGTGGAAGTTACTATTCATCTATATGGGCTAGTAAAATTGTTGCAAATCCTGGAAGTATGATAGGTTCTATTGGTGTTATTATGCAAAGTGTTGATGTTAGTGAACTATTATCTAAAATTGGTGTAAAAACACAAACAGTTAAAATAGGTACATATAAAGAAGCTGGAACTCCTACAAGGCAATGGACAAAAGAGGAGCGTACAGAATTAGATAACGTGATTAAAAGTACATATGATATGTTTATAACAGATGTGTCAGGAGCAAGAGGACTAAAAAAAGAGAATCATAAAGCTTATGCAGATGCACATGTTTTTACATCAATTCAAGCAAAAAATGTAGGGCTTGTTGATGAGGTTGCTACTATTTCAAGAGCAAAAAGTTTAGTTATAGAGTTAAGCGGTGTTACAAAACCAGTTTGGTCAAAAGAGGACAAAATGGAAAAGTTTATGGAAAAACTTGTAAATGGAACAGTTGCAAATATATCTAATAGTATGACAGGTATGTTGGCTTATTGATGGAACTAACTCAAATTGATGTAAAGAATGCAGTTCATTTAAGTGATTTTATGAAAGGTTTTGATTATTATAAATCAAATAAAGTTTTAAAAGTCAATAATCAAGAAAGTGGTAGGTTTTCTCAAACATTAATAGGAGTAGTACAAGGAAGTGGATATAAAGTTTATAACCAAACTATAAAGCTATCAAAATCAACATCTTCAGGTATTACAATTTCTGGATATTGTAGTTGTCCAGTTGGGTATAACTGTAAACATGTAGTTGCTGTTTGTTTAAGCTATCAAAGTCAAAATAATAAAGGTGTTATTTCCCATGAGAGTCACAATTCACTTAAAAATTGGCTAGATAAATTAGAAAAAACATATATTATAAAAAACGATACATCCTATGATTTCAAGAATAGTTCTGAGACATTTTTAGCTTATAGACTTTTTTATAACAACTCTCACATAGAGGATGATTTGCAGTTTTTTAAATCTAAGATTTTAAAATCAGGAATGATAAATAAAGGTTCCCAGCTTGATAGGTATAGAGTTTTTTCTGGTTCATACAGTGAAATAAAAGATGATAAATTTGATGATATAATTATTAGCTTATACCATTCATTATTTCGTGCAAATAACAGTTCAAATAGTTTAAATATAAAAGGTGATATAGGTTATATTTTAATAAAAAAATTGATAAAAACAAATAGATGTTATTATAACGATAGTCAAGCACCAATTAAATTTAAAGAAGATGTACTAGATGCTAAATTTGATTTTGAGATTGAGAAAGGAAAATATATACTCAAATCGAATCTAAATAAAAAAAGATATGTCTTCTTTGATACTACCCCTTCATTGGTTTTAGATACAACTCTAAATTGTATACAAAAATTTAGTATGGATGTTAAAAAATATAAAAATATATTAAAAGCACCAAAAATAGATAAAAATGATATAGGTGAAGTGTTTACAACTATTGAAAAAGTTATTCCAAATATAAATATCACTACACCAAAAGAGATTAAAACAAAAGTTATAGATAAAAAACCTATTCCTCAAATACATCTTTTATATACAAAAGACGATGATGAAAAGTTATACAACTCTATAAAAATAGATTTTTTGTACAATAATAAAGTGATGAAATATTATCCTCAAAATGAAAATATATCATACTATGAAAAGAATACGAAGATTGATATTAAAAGAGATTTAAAATTTGAGAATGATTGTTATGAAAAACTTCAACAATTTGGATTTTTAGTAGAGATTATAGATGATGATATAGTAGTCCAATTAAAACAAAATAATAAGCAAGAACAATTGAAATTATGGAAACAATTTTTAACTTATGACTTAGATATTCTTAAAAATGAAAATTGGAATATCATATATGATGAGCAGTTTGATATGAAATTTGAATTAGAATCTTCTATTGTTGTAAATAGTGATGAAGTAAATGATTGGTTTAGTTTATCTTTTGATTTTGAATTTGATGGAAAATTACAACCTATAGCTCCGTTAGTTGCAAATATAATAAGTGAATTTGATAGTTTTGAGAATCTGCCAGATACTTTAAATTTAGAAGTTAGCGAAAATCATTTTGTAGAGGTTCAAACTAATCATATCCAACCCATTGTTAAAACTATTATAGAATTAATGGATAAGAAAGAAAAAGATGATACTATAAAAGTTTCCCCTTTTGATGCACATTTAATAGATGATTTAGATGAAGATATAAAATGGATAGGAAATAAAGATATTTTAGAGTTGTCAAAAAAATTAAAAAACTTTAAAAAGATAAAAAAAGTAACCCCTCCATCGTGTTTAAATGCCACACTTAGAGGGTATCAACAAGATGGATTAAACTGGCTTAACTTTCTTTATGAATTTAAGTTTGGTGGTATTTTGGCTGATGATATGGGGCTTGGTAAAACAATACAGACACTTACACATCTTTCAAGGTTAAAAGAGGATGGAAAGCTAACAAATCCATCACTTATAGTTATGCCAACATCTTTAATTGCAAATTGGAAAAATGAAGCTAAAAAATTCACACCTAATCTTTCAGTGTTGCCACTTCAGGGAAATGATAGATCCCAGTATTATGACGATATAAAAAATAATGATTTAATATTAACAACATATCCTTTAATTGTACGAGATAAAGAGATATTTGATAGTTATGATTTCTGTTATATTATTTTAGATGAGGCACAAAAAATAAAAAATCCAAAAACTAAAATGACTATGGCTATTAAAACTTTTAATTGCGATTATAGATTAGCATTAAGTGGAACACCAATTGAAAATCATTTAGGTGAACTTTGGAGTATATTTTCATTTTTAATGCCTGGTTTTTTAGATACTCAAAGTTTTTTTAGGAATTATTATCAAACACCTATTGAAAAAGAGAATAATATCGAAAGGCAAAAACTTTTAAATAAAAGAGTTAAACCATTTATGATAAGAAGAACAAAAGAACTAGTAGCAAAAGAACTTCCAAAAAAATCAGAGATTATAAAATATACACAGTTTGATAATAAACAATCAAAATTGTATGAATCAATTAGAGTGACAATGGAGAAAAAGGTACGAGAAGTAGTTTCAAAAAAAGGGATAGGCTCTTCACATATTACAATTTTAGATGCTTTACTAAAACTACGTCAAGTGTGTTGTGACCCTAGTTTGGTAAAAATAGATGAAGCTAAAAAAGTTCAAGAATCAGCTAAACTTGAACTACTTTTAGACCTACTTGATGAATTAGTTAAAGAAGATAGAAAAATACTTATTTTTTCACAATTTACATCTATGCTAAGTATTATTGAAAATGAGATAATTAAAGCAGAGATTAAATATACAAAGCTTACTGGTTCAACAACTAAAAGAGAAGATGCTATAGAAAAGTTTACTAAAGGTGATGCTCAAATATTTTTAATCTCTTTAAAAGCAGGGGGAGTAGGACTAAACCTAGTAGAAGCAGATACAGTTATACATTATGACCCTTGGTGGAATCCAGCTGTTGAAAATCAAGCTACAGATAGAGCTTATAGAATAGGACAAAAAAATGCAGTTTTTGTTTATAAATTAGTTGTGGAAAATACTATAGAGGAAAAAATATTAGAGTTACAAAAGAAAAAACAAGCATTACAAGACGGAATATATGATGAAAATAAACAACAAAAGGATATTAAATTTAGTGGAGATGAATTGATGGATTTACTTAAGCACTAATAGTATCTAAAAATTAATACTATTGGTATTGACTTATATTAAATAATATATTATACTAATAGTATCTAAAAATAAATACTAAGGTTTAATTATGCATTCACCATTTCCTTATGATAGAGTTTCTACAGTTACTGAATTTTTCGGTAGAGATAATGAAATAAAAAAGTTATCTGATATTGTAAAGTATTCAAACAATTTACTAATACACTCAAAAAGAAGGATGGGAAAAACATCTTTAATAAATAAATTTTTTGATATAAATAAAGATAACTACTTAACTATTTATGTAGATATATTTGATATTTCTACTAAAGAAGATTTTGTAAAGTTACTACTTCAATCTTTATCAAATATACAAAAAACAGATTTAAAAAGTGCAATTAAAACCTTAACATCTTTATTTAAAAGAGTAAGAGTAGAACCAACTATAGACCCAAATACACTTGAATATTCTATAAAACCAATTGTAGCAACACTAACATTTGAAGAGATGATAGAAGATTTTTTTCAAACAATAGATAAATTAAGTAAAACTCAACAAATAGTTATAGCAATTGATGAATTTCAACAAATATGTACAATAAAAGATATAAAGTTAGATGCGATATTAAGAAAGTATATTCAAAATAGAAGTAATATATCATATATATTTTTAGGTTCAAAAAGACATCTTTTAACATCATTATTTGAATATAAAGCACCATTGTATGAACTTGCAACGCATTTTGAACTTCAACCATTAAATAAAGATGATATAAAAGAATACGCAATGAAGTATATTCTAATAGATGATGAAATTATTGATTATATATATAATATTAGTGATGGTGAAACCAAAATGATTCAGCATGTATTACACTTATGTTATGTTGAAAAAGAAAAAGAGGTTACTAAAGAGCAAATTGATGAAATAGTAGATGAGATTATAAATTCAAAAGATTCAAGTTATAGATTACTTTTTGATACTTTAAATAACAATCAAAAACAAGCATTAAAAATAGTTGGAAAATATAAAAAAGGTTTTTTCACAGCTAACATTTTAAATGAATATAATATAAAAAAACAAACTTTACAATCTTCAGTAGATTCATTATTTAAAAAAGAGTTAATAGATAAAAATAATGATATATATTTTATTCCTGATAGGGTATTTGAGTTATGGATTGTAAGGTTAAATAGAAATTATTAATAATTAAGTAATGCCAAACTTAAAAAAATAGTGTTTTTATAAAATTTTATTATATAAGTTTGACACATAATTTTCAACACTCCCCTATTAATTAAAGAATATTTACAATATTTGAACTATCTCCATTAAATTATCATCGTATCTATAATAAATGATTTCACCATTTACCAATAAATTAACAACTTTTTGTATCACTTCCAAAGGAGCTATAAACCACTCTCTTGGTGTGTGTTTTCTTTTATCATTTCCAATTATTTTTACATCCAAACAGCTTGAGCCAAAAAACTGATGAAGTAGTTGTTCAAATTTTTGAGTATTCATATTGTAACATTGATAACTAGCTATTATCTCCACATCTGCCATAAGATAAGTTGGTTCATTTTTTGCATTTTTTATCCGTTCTTTTACAGGTGTAGTTGAGTAGCCTATCTTGTATAAATCATTTATACCTCGTATTGTTTCATCTAAACTAAGTGACTTTAGTACATAAATATATCCATTTAGTTTATCATCTTTTTTTATCTGACTCAAATCATCTTCTATCTCACTATCTAGTTGACTTATAATTTGCCCATCTTTATAAAACTCTGCTGATAGTGACCTAAGTAACATATCTGATTGAGTTCCATTTTCAAAGATACATTTTAATCTACCATTTCTTTTATACTTTGCATTTTTACTTTCACTTTTCCCAACACTAGCAACATATCCCATCACACCTTTTAAGATAAAAAACAATCCCTCTTTTATATGCTTTTCACTTCTAAAATCTGCTATATCTCTTCTACCTTTTTGTAAATCCTCGTGACAACCTTTAAATAGCTCTTCATACTTTTGAAAATCTTTACATGGCTTTCTCTTAGCTATATAATCTGGCATATTTATCTCTTTTGATACATGCTTTAAAGTAAATATATCATCTTCATCATCGCCTAAAAGATTAAAAGGATCATCAAAACTACTAGTATCTAATAGTCCATATTTATCTAAATCTTTCTCTTTTAAAACTGCTATTTGATTTTCATCTGCTCTTATTCCCGCTAGTTTTGCACATAAAGTTCTTTCAGATCTATCATTGTTTTTATTTGGTTCACGACCATTTGTATCATAAAATGATACTATATCTTCAAAAGCTTCTATTACCATCTTTGGTATATCTCTATGTGTAGATACTTTTTGTTTAACAACTAAAAGGTTAAATGGGTCATCATCAAGTGTAGCTAATAAGCTTGATTTACTATTTATCATTTTTTTGTTTCTTTTTAAAAAGTCTTACAAATGCTAAAACTTCTGCTAACTTTCTCTCAACTTCATCTTTTGAGTTTTTGTCTGGTTCTCGACCATTCTCTTTTACAAAATTATTGACATCTTTCCAGTAATACTCAGCTTCAACTTCATCTATTGTTGAACGATTTACATCTATGTTTTCTTGGATAAGTTTTAGTATCTTTTTATCTATAGATTTTGATAGTATTTCGTATGCTTTTTGAAAAGGATTGATTTTATCTATTAAATCTATACTTAACTCATCTAGGTTTATAAACTTTTGAGTATTTTTTATAAAGATACGGTTGTTTTTCATATCTACATCTACACCTTTTAAAACACTATCTACTACTAGATGCTGTCGTACCTCCTCTTTTTCTTCAAGAGTTAAGTTTGGATAGCTCTCTTCTATAACTTTTGGTATCAATGACTTATTTATAACAGTTGCACTTATATCACTTCCTAAAGTCTTTTCAATAGTAGCATCGGAGATAACCTTCTCTTTTAGCTCTACTAAGTCTTGCTCTACTATATCTTTTACCCTTTGACTACTAGGCTCTTTTAGCCCTTTTATTTTAAACTCACCTGCTTTATTTGGTGTGTCATCGTTTGGTAGTTTTGTCTTAAATTTAAAATTTGGTGCTAATACTTGCTCCATAAGTAGAGATGCTGTGATAGCTTTTAACATATCGTTTGTAGCATTTTGTACACTTTGGTCTGTAGCATCTGGAGCAGAGATAAGATTTGTAAATTGAGCGTGAGATTTGCCTTTGCTATCTCTTGTGGCTCTTCCTATTATCTGTACTATTTCAGTCAAAGATGAACGATACCCTACAGTTAGTGCATGTTCACAATATACCCAATCAAACCCCTCTTTTGCCATACCAAGTGCTATGATTATATCTATATCATCAGCACTTTTGATATCTCTTAAGTATTTTTGTATCTTAGGTCTATCATCTTTATCATCGTTTACTAGGTCTGCTACTTTGAAAACTCTTCCATCACTTTCTCTTGTAACTTTTATGACACCTGTTTCTTTATCATCTTCCCAACTATCACCTATAAGCTCTAGTAAAAATCCAACTTCCCAACGCTTCCCTTTGGCTGTTGACTCTCTTGAGTTTACATTTGGTATATGTATGATAGTTTTTTTATCCGTATCAAACACTTTATGTATAGCTTCTGTGTATTTCCCTTGATAGAAGTGATAGCCTATCCCTAAAGTTTGAAGATATTCATATCCGTTTAACTGTTCGTAGTAGTTATATGTAACTTTCTCAAATAACTCTTCAGTTTCAGGCAACAATATAGGATGACTATCTCCTCTAAAATATGAACCCGTCATAGCAAAGATATGTGCAGATGAATTTGCAATGATACTTTTTATCACATTTCCTAAGACACTAGCATCACTAGCACTTAGATGATGAAACTCATCTATAGATAAAAGTACATCATCAAATCTTTTCTCATCTATCGTTTCAAATGCACCTCGTAAAGTAGAATGAGTACAGATAAGTATCTTCTCATTATTTTCTAAAAACTCTTTAAATATATCACCTTTCTTTTGAGATGATTCTATAGTACACAGATTGTACTCACTATTTACTACCCAATCACTCTCATAACCAAACTTTGTCAAGTCTGCATCACTAAACGACCCACCTATAGACTTCTCAGGAACAGCAACTATAACTTTTTTTACTCCTTGATGAAGTAACTTATCAAGTGCTACAAACATCAAAGCTCTTGATTTACCAGAAGCTGGTGGTGCTTTTAGTAGTATATATTGTTCATCTCTTTTTTCATATACTCTTTGTTGCATCTGTCTCATACCCATAGAGTTGGTATGTTTACTTTTTCCTGTTTGCTTATATGTCACATCTATTAAGTTGGTCATTTTATTTTATCCTTTTTTATCTGGTCTAAATCCTATAAGATTTTTATCTGTCTTTGCAGTATCATCTAGTATTTGAGACAATAGTTCAAATGCTGTTTTGATATGTTGACTGTTTTGTAGTCCATTTTCTTTTGTACTTTGTAGTTCTTCTTTCATATTTTGTAGCTCTATTACTATATCTTTATAGTTAAGTGCAAACTCACGCATCTTTGTAAATGTTCGCATAATGTTTAATGTTACATTTGTAGCAACTTTACTTTTAAGTACTGTTGCCAACATATAAACACCTTGTTCTGTAAAAACATGAGGTAACTTTCTAGTACCTCCCCAACTTGAAGTCGCATTTTGCGACTTCAAGTTTTCAAACTCTATTTTTGTTAATTGAAATATAAAATCATCTGGAAACCTATCATCGTTTCTTTTTACTTGCTCCATAATTCTTCTTGTCTCTACTTCATAAAGTTTTGCTAAGTCACTATCTAGCATAACTTTAGTATCTCGTATCTCATAAATCTTAGTTTTAATTTCATCGTTTATTAGTTCCATTTTTCCATCCTTGATATTTTTAAAATATCATAGCATTTAAAATTTGGATAGTTAAAAAATATTGCATTTTGTTATTTTATTACTTCTTTTAAATAAAATTCTCCTGCATCAGTTAGCCCATTGAATGAATATCCAAAGTTTATATGAGATTTTCCTTTTATAAAAATATCATCATTTTCTATTTTTTTAACTATATCTCTTATCTCAAACTTATCAATACCAATTTCATCTAGTTTTATATAGGTACCTTTATTTTGTGTACCTATTGTTTCAATTACTTGATTATATTTATAGGTTTCTATCATTTTACTTCCTCCCTTACCATCTTCTCATACAATCTAAAAAGATATTCAAGTCGCTCTTCATCACTTTCAAAAGGTTTATCACGATAACAACTCTCTATATAGATATCAAGATTATGATGTGCTTTCTTTAGTCCATCTGGCATCTTATTTGGGTCGTATAGTTCTGCCATAGTTTTAGTGTAGTTTTTATCTCTTTCATCTAAGATAAGATGTACTAGCTCTTCTATTTTGTCTTTTTGTGTTTGGGTTATTTTTGGGAAGGGGAAAGTGTTATAAACAACATTCTTAGAATATCTATACCGACTTTCAAGTTTACCACCAATATTCTTCATCCAAATCATATGCATATATGAAGTTAAAATACCTAGAAAATATAACTCATCTGTAATAATAGAAAAGCAACTATCACTAGCTTTAAAATCCTCTTCGATATATCCCATCGGTATATATTTTCTATTTTCAGATGATACTCTTGGCATTAAAATAAATTTTTTATTTTTAGGTTGTGTGATTTGTGCAAAAAGATGTGGTATTTCTGCTAATTGTGGTCTTGATGAATTTTCCCTTATTACTCTTAATTCCTCAACTCTTTGTTTTACAAGTGGCATATTATTTAAATCATCTTCTTTAATATCTTCAAGCCATAAGCACCATCTCTCTTTGCCATTTAAAAACTCTTGTGCTGATAAGAGTTGTTTAAACCATATTTTAGATAATGGTTCATTTTCTATAAACTCATTTTTTTCTTCTGTAGTAAAAAGTAGTTTTCCACCATCTGCTGGCATATTTCCAAAATTAATAGGTGGTAAATCTGATAATACTTTTGTCCTAGATTCTATATATATTGTTTTACCCTTTATTAAGTATGGTGTTATATTTTGTGCTTCTATCTCTAAACCATCTTTAAATATTAACTTAGGAGAATTATCCTTATTTGATACTCCAATAATTACAACTGTAACTCCTGCATTTGCTTTTGCATTGTTTTCCCACTTAAAAGATTGATGAGCAAAAAATATCTCTAAATCATCTTTTAAAACTCTTTGCCATGTTAAAGCTACTTGCTCCCCTTGACTTATGGAGTTTGTAGATACAAAAGCCATCTTAGAGTTAAAGTCTCTTATATAATCTGCTCCTTTATAAAACCAACAAGCTATATAATCCAAACTTTTATAATCTTTTGAAAATACAGTTTTCATATCTTCTTTTTGTTCTTTGTTTTGATTTCTTGAGCCTAAATAAGGTGGATTACCCAATACATATATCTCATCGCCATCATTTTTAGGACACACTTCATCCCACTCTAATCTTGTAGCATTACCACACACTATATTACCACCATCTTGAAGTGGTAGAGTTGGTGTACAGTTTCCAAACTCTTTTATGAACTCTATATTCATCTGATGTTCTGTTAGCCAAAGCGAAAGTATCGCTACTTCATGAGCAAAATCATCTAGCTCTATACCATAAAATTGAGATAGTTTAATAGAGGGCATATTTAACATCCCAGCACTTTTAAATATATCCATTTCTAATTTTCTTAACTCTTTATATGCAATAATCAAAAAGTTTCCAGACCCACAAGCAGGGTCAAATAATTTTAGATTTGTTATCCTTTTATGTAGGGCATTTAGTTTTTTGTCATTACCTTTTGCTTTTTCAAATTCATATTTTAAATCATTTAAAAACAATGGCTCAATCACTTTCATGATATTTGGTACAGATGTATAGTGCATACCATTACCACCTCTGTGCTCATCACTTATAACAGCTTGTATCATACTACCAAATATATCAGGATTGAT
>JAYEPG010000083.1:0-2542 GCA_034723795.1 Campylobacterota bacterium | reverse complement strand
AAGAGTAAGAAAAATATAATTAGTTAAATGAATTTATGATAGAATCTTATTAATCATAAACAGAGATATTGAATGGTTATAAAATATATAAATACAAATTGGGAATAATGATATGAAACTATATGCACCTTGGGAGAAAGCATTTAACAGGATAGCTACACCTTTTGAACATTTTATACATGCTCAAACAACTACAGGAATTATTTTAATGTTTATGACAGTAGTTGCACTTATTCTTGCAAATAGTTCTTTTGCAGAAACTTATAATCATATTTTTCATACTAAAATTGATTTAAATATTGGTTCTTGGAAACTATCACACTCAATTCATCACTGGATAAATGATGGACTTATGGCAGTATTTTTCTTTATAATAGGACTAGAGATAAAAAGGGAAATTTTAGCAGGTGAATTATCAAATGTAAAAGTAGCTATTTTACCTATTTTAGCAGCAATTGGGGGTATGGTTTTCCCTGCACTTATATATACTATGATTAACTCAGACACACCTGGTTCTGCAGGTTGGGGTATACCTATGGCTACTGATATTGCATTTGCAATTAGTGCTTTGGTTCTTTTAAGTAAAAGAATTCCTGCTGCTCTTGTTACATTTTTAGTTGCACTTTCTATTGTTGATGACCTTGGTGCTGTTTTAGTAATAGCAATATTTTATACTGAACAGATAAATTTCTTGCCTCTTAGTTTAGCTGGTATTGCATTTTTTATATTAATATCATTCAACCGTTTTGGTATTCATATGATTTTGCCATATTTTATTGTTGGATTATTTATGTGGTTTTTTATGTTAGAATCTGGTGTTCATGCAACAATTGCTGGTGTAATTGCAGCTTTAACTATACCATCAAAACCAAAACAAACACCCGTTACTTTTACAGAAGATACAGAAAATCTAATCCAAGAGTATAAAAAATATCCAGTTGCAACAGACCATGTGATGCATGAAAAACAAAAAGCAATACTTATAAATATAAAAGATAGAATAAACGCTGTAGAAACTCCAGCTTCAAGATTGGAGCATGATTTACACCTTCCTGTTGCCCTTATAATTATTCCTCTATTTGCACTTGCAAATGCAGGTATAAGTATTGACTTTAACTCTATGAGTACAACAATTATGCAACCAATATCACTTGGAATCATTGCTGGACTTATTTTAGGAAAAGTTATTGGTATTTTTGGTGTATCTTGGTTAGCTATAAAATTAAAAATTGCAAAACTACCTCAAAATAGTAATATGAGCCAAATATTTGGTGTTGCATTTTTGGGTGGTATTGGATTTACTATGTCTATATTTGTAGCAGACTTAGCGTTTATAAACAATCCTGA
Source organism: Campylobacterota bacterium (assembly GCA_034723795.1). Classification (GTDB taxonomy): domain Bacteria; phylum Campylobacterota; class Campylobacteria; order Campylobacterales; family Arcobacteraceae; genus JAIOSF01. The sequence goes on along the minus strand of JAYEPG010000083.1, from coordinate 1,195 downwards.
ATTTATATTTCAAGCAAAAACTGGAATTATATCTGCATCACTATTTTCAGGACTTTTTGGTTTCTTTTGGCTTAAATATATAGCTAAACCTAGTAAAATGAAATAAAAGGGGTATATAATATGAGAATACGAGTATATTACGAAGATACAGATGCAGGTGGTATTGTTTACCATTCTAATTATTTAAACTATTGTGAAAGAGCTAGAAGTGAGTATTTTTTTTCTAAAGGGTTGTCTCCTATTATAGATGATTCACATTTTGTTGTTAGAAAGATGGATTGTGACTTTTTAAATTCTGCACATTTTGGTGATATGGTTGATGTTTGTACTTCTGTTAAAGAGGTTAAAAATTCATCTTTTACTCTATTTCAAGAGATTAAAAAAGATGACAAGGTTTTATTTACTGCTACTGTATTATTAGTTTTAGTAAAAGATGGAAGAGTCAAAAGAATTGACTCTTCAATAAAAGAGTTAATAAACTCTATTTTTATAGAGCTTTAAATCCCTCTTCAAGGTCAAGTGTTCCTTCATAGAATGCTTTTCCTACAATAACACCTGCAATATGCCCATTTGCTTTACAGTTTATAATATCATTAATATCTTTTACTCCACCGCTTGCAATAGTATCAACACCTGAAGCATCAGCTATCTCTTGTGTCCACTCTACATTTACACCACAAAGCATACCATCTTTACTAATATCTGTACAAATAATAGCTTCAACTCCTGCGTTTGCAAACTCACGAGCAAGATCAGTTGCTTTCATAGATGAAACTTCTGCCCAACCATCAACTGCAACCATTCCATTCATAGCATCTATTCCAACAGCAATTGGATACTTTGATGCCATATCTTTTACAAACTGTGGGTCTTTAACAGCAATAGAACCTAAAATAAGTCTATCAACACCAAGTTCAACATACATCTTAATAGTCTCTTCATCTCTGATACCACCACCAAGTTCTATTTTTAAGTTACAATTTTCACGTATTTTTTTAATCTGGTCTAAGTTTGCAGGTTCTCCAGCAAATGCACCATTTAAGTCAACAATATGAAGCCACTTTGATCCTAACTCTTCAAATCTTTTTGCAACTTGCCAAGGCTCATCACTATAAATCTTTGCACTCTCCATAAGACCTTTACTAAGTCTTACTGCTTTTCCATCTTTTAAATCTATTGCTGGTAATATATCCAT
>JAYEPG010000082.1:0-2559 GCA_034723795.1 Campylobacterota bacterium | reverse complement strand
TTATTTTTCTTACAATTAGGACAAGTTTTAGTGTTTTTTTACAGTCATTTGTAAATAAATCCTTTTTAAGCCCATAATACCTAAGCTAGCTTAAGTTTTTAGACCCCCAAATTTTTCATTAAATCGGTATTTCCGCAGTATACACTCGTTTCTCTCCTCCGATTTGTTATCCAATTTTAAGTTAGTTTATGAATTATTTAGATATTAAATTAGAACTTATTGGCAACTTTGGATATATAATTTTAGGCTTATCACCTGTAAGAGATTTTAAAAATGTCACCACTTTATTAGCATCTTCATCACTAATACCTAGCACTAACTGAATTTTGCCCATCTCTTTAACTGCTTCCTTTAAATCCCATATTGCACCATTGTGAAAATATGGAGCTGTTTGTTCAATATTTCTTAAAGTTGGAGTTTTAACTAAATGATTTTCATTACCAGTAAAAGCACCTAAATCTCTAAACTTATATCTTTTACCAGTATCAAAAGGTTGCATAGAACCACCTAATGCAATATTTTTATGACACCTTGCACAACCTAAATCTAAAAATACTTTTAATCCCTCTTTTTCATCTTGATTTAAAGCATCAATATCACCATGTAAAAAATCATCAAATCTTGATGGAGTTATTAAAGTTTTTTCAAAAATAGCAATAGTGTCAGCAATAAGTTTAAAAGTTATCTTTATATCAGGTGTATATGCATTTTTAAATTCATTAACATATTGAGGTATTGAAGTAATTCTTTGCAATATAAGTTCTTTTGATGCTGCCATTTCAAAAGGTGCTTGAATAGGACCTTGAGCTTGATCAGCAAGATGTGGACTTCTACCATCCCAAAATTGTGAAAAACTAAATACTGCATTATAAACTGTTGGAGAATTAAGATGTAAAGGGTTTGCTTGCCATTTATGACCAGTAGCTACACTTATTCCATCAACTCCACCCATTCCTAAATGATGACAAGTGTTACATGAAATTAATCCACATTTTGACAATCTAGGGTCAAAATAAAGTTTTTTCCCAAGTTCTATTTTTTTATTGCTTGTTGGGTTTTCTTTATCATCAATAATCTCTAAAAGTTCCAATTTACTCTGAGGTATAGGCATCATATCTGCTTTTTTAGCCCTATTTATTAGTTCAATATTGCTAGAAGCAAATATATTTATACTTATACATAAAAGTAAAATTATATTTAATTGTAAAGTTTTCATAATTTTCTTTCTTTAAAAAGAAGAGATAAATCTCTTCTTTTTATATTAGTTCATATCTGGTTTTGGAGTTTTATTTGTGATTACAGGAAGTTGAGGATATGAGATATCACCCTTATCACCTGTTAATGATTTTAAGAAACATGATATTTGTTTAGCTTCTTTATCACTAATTTTAATTCCTAGTTGAGTAGAACCCATCTCCTTAACTGCATCACTTAATGACCAAATAGCACCATTGTGAAAATATGGAGCAGTCTCTTCAATATTTCTAAGTGTTGGAGTTTTTACCATACCATTTTTATCACCTTGGAATCCACCTAAGCTTGCAAATTTATATTTTTTTGCAACTTGGAATGGCTGCATTGTTCCACCAATACCTACACCATTATGACAAGATGCACAACCTTTATCTATAAATACTTTAAGACCAGTTTTTTCTTTCTTAGTTAAAGCATTGCTATCACCTTCCATAAAATTATCAAATCTTGATGGTGTTACAAGTGTTCGCTCAAATAGTCCAATAGTAGCAGTAATCAGTTCAAAGTTGATTTTTACATCATTTCCATATGTAGCTTTAAATTCTGATACATAAGCTGGCATAGAATTTATACGAGCTTCTACAAGTGATTTGGGTGCTGCCATCTCTGGACCAGCTTGCATAGGACCTTGAGCCTGAGCTTCTAAATGTGGATCTCTACCATCCCAAAATTGTGATGAATTAAATACCGCATTGTAAACTGTTGGTGAATTTAGATGTGCAGGATTTGCAGTCCATTTATGACCAACTGCAGCTGCTACTCCATCAACACCACCCATACCTAAGTTATGACAAGTATTACATGATATTAATCCACTTTTTGATAATCTTGGTTCAAAAAATAATCTCTTACCTAACTCTACTTTTGCATCTGTAATTGGATTTTTAGAATCCTCAATTAATTTTAATAACTCTAACTGACTTGATGGTATTGGTTTCATACCAGCATTTTTCGCTTTTGTAACCAAAGCATCTCCAAAAGCAAATGTACTTACACCTGCAACTAATAAACTTGCTAAAACAATCTTTGTTTTTCTCATAATCTCTCCTACTATTAAATTATGTATAATTACATACAAAGAGATAAGCAAGAAGATCACATTTTTTTTAGATCAATAATAGAACTTTTTTATTAAGTTTTATTAAATCTCCAAGGAGTCTATCACTTGCCACAAATCTCAATAGGTTGATTAGGCTTAGAGCCTCTGTCATTATGGAGATAGGATAAAAGCAAGATGCTTACACCCTCAAGGAGTGCCTCGTCTGTTTGTATGTAAAAATAACATTTGTAAAGGTATTTGTGATG
>JAYEPG010000081.1:17131-36446 GCA_034723795.1 Campylobacterota bacterium | reverse complement strand
GTTTTTATCTTTTTAAGTGGCAGAATTATAGTTAAATTATATTATTTTGTCAAGCTTTTTTTGGACAAATTATGAAATTTTGTAAAATACAACATTATTGTTGTTTATTGCAGTTATTTTCTCACTTTTTATCAACTTATTTAGTACCATTATTGTATTTTCATCAAAGATATTTTCAACATCTTCTTTTGTTAATGGTCGTCTTGATAGTAGTGTTAGTATCTCATCTTGAGTATATGTTTGTTTATTTACTATTTTATTTTTGTGTGCTATAGTAACTGGTAGATTGTTAAATATGTTTGCAATATCTAGAAGCTTCTCGTAGCTTATTGGCTTTACGTCGTAGGCTGGTGGTCTATCTATTGTACCTATATCTATACGGTTTGGTTTTATTCTTTGTAGTGCTTTGTGAAGTTGGTTTATTTCATTATCGTTATCATTTAGAGTTTTTACAAAAAGTATCTCTATTACTAGTTGATTTTTATGTATGCTTCTAAACTTTACCATACCATCTACTATTTTTGAGCAATCTACAGAGTTGTTTATTCTATCAAGTTTTTTAAAACACTTTTCACTTGTACAATCTAAAGATAGTTTTACAATATCTATTTTTGATAATACTTTTTGAATATCTTTATGATATATATTTGCACCATTACTTAAAATAAGAGTTTTTATATCACCTTTGATTTTATCAACTTCATTTATTAACTCTTCAAGATGTGGGTATAAAGATGGTTCACCATTTGCAGTGAATGTTATCACATCAAGATTTGGATGATTTTTTAAAGCAGTTTTTAGTTGAGTTATTATCTCTTCTACGCTTATGATTTGTGTTTGTTTTGATACTGTTTTTGCGTATGCAAGTTCACAATATAAACAGTCAAAGTTACATTGTTTTGAAGTAGGGGAGAGGTCTATCCCCAAACTCATACCGAAACGGCGAGAAGGGATAGGACCGAATATTATATTCACAATTATTTCTTACTAACTCTTTGACATTCACTTACGAAGTGTTTAGCGTTTTCTACTGGTACATCTGGAAGAATTCCATGTCCAAGATTAAAGATGTGTCTTTTAGTACCCATAGTCTCTTGAATAGCTTCTACACACTTAGTTGTTTCCTCTTTAGAGTATAATCTACATGGTTCCATATTTCCTTGAAGAACATATTTGTGACCTAGTTTCTCTTTGGCCATAGCCATTGGAGTTCCCCAATCTACACCAAATACATCAAAGTTTCCATAAACTTTGTCTAAAAATGCAGGGATTCCTTTAGGGAACATAATGATAGGGATATGAGGATATTTAGCTTTTAAATAATCTGAAATCTCAACCATATAACTCCATGAGAACTCATCATATTTAGATGGCTCAATAGCAGCTGCCCATGAATCAAATATTTGAACTACATCAATACCAGCTTCAATTTGTTTTTCCATATAAAGTTTTACAACATCTGTTACTTTTCTAAGAATATTATGTAATAACTCTGGATTTGAGTACATCATTTTTTTACATAAGTTATATGTTTTTGTACCTTGACCTTCAATCATATATGTAGCAAGTGTCCAAGGAGCACCAGTAAAACCAATAAGTGCTTTATCATCTCCTCTTTCATCTAACTGTTCTCTTAAAAGTTTAATAGTATCAAAAACATAAGTAAGTTTTGATGCAGCTTCTTCTCCACCTATTAATCTATCTAAATCTTCTTGAGAAGTTAAAGGGTCATTGAATTTTGGTCCAAAACCTTTAATGAACTCTAAGTCCATACCCATCTCATCAGGGATAACTAAAATATCACTAAATAAAATTGCAGCATCTACTCCAACTATATCAAGTGGTTGAATTGTTACTTCAGCAGCTTTTTTAGGGTCATGACAAAGATTTAAGAAGTTTCCCGCTTCTGCTCTTACTGCCATATATTCTGGAAGATATCTTCCTGCTTGTCTCATCATCCATACTGGTGTATAAGGTGTTTCTTTACCAAAACACGCATCTACAAATATTTTACCCATGTGTATCCTTTGAACTTTTGTTAATTTAAAAATATTATAGCATATTAAATTAAAAATCATATAATTGCTAAAGTTACATTATTCTTAATTATACTTTCTTTATATTAGATTAATAATTATTTAATTTACTTTAGTGTAAAATTTAAGATATATAAATAGTAGGAGTACAAAATGCAAGTAGGAAGTACAGGTTATATCAACGCAAATGAAAATGCGTTAAAAAATGCTAAAATGCATGGTGAAGTTGAGGAAAAACAGTTAAGTATTGAGCAAGAGATTGAAAAATCTGCTGTAGAGGTATCTCTGTCAATGAATGCTCAAATTGTATTATATGCTATGGATAGTTCGGAGTTATCAAAGAACAATAGTATTGCTCAAAATAACATATTGGATTTTTTATCTGAAAAAGAGGTTGAGGGTGAGCTAAGTTTAGCTGATTTAGGTTATGATGGCAAACCAATTACAGAACTTAGTGTTGATGAAGCTACTGAATTAATAGGTGAAGATGGATTTTTTGGTGTGAATCAAACATCACAAAGAGTTGCCCAGTTTGTATTTAGTTTTTCAAACGATGATATTGAACTACTTGAAAAAGGTAGAGATGGTATCGTACAAGGTTTTGAAGAGGCCCAAGAGTTATTTGGTGGTGAGTTACCACAAATATCTTATGATACACAAGCTAGAACATTAGAACTAATTGATAAAAAAATTGAAGAATTAAAAAATAACGAAGATATAAGGAATACAGATGAATCTTAAAGATGAAGAGATATTAAACTACCATAAGGGTGGTAAGATAGGAACTAATATTACAAAAGCTTGTGATACTCAAAAGGACTTATCTATAGCATATACACCAGGTGTTGCAATACCTTGTAAAGAGATTGAAAAAGATCCTAGTTTAGCATATAAATATACAGCAAAAGGAAATACTGTTGCTGTAATTAGTGATGGGACTGCGGTTTTGGGTTTAGGTGATATTGGACCATTAGGAGCGAAGCCTGTTATGGAAGGTAAAGTTGTATTATTTAAAAAGTTTGCAAATGTAGATGGTGTAGATATAGAACTTGATGAAAAAGATCCTCAAAAGATTATAGAGATTTGTGCGGCTGTTAGTCCTAGTTTTGGTGGTATTAATCTTGAAGATATAAAAGCTCCAAAATGTTTTGAGATTGAAAGAGAGTTACAAAAAAGGGTAAATATCCCTGTAATGCATGATGATCAACATGGTACTGCTATTATTACAACTGCTGCACTTTTAAATGCTGCCGAATTAGTTAATAAAAAAATTGATGATATGAAAATAGTTATAAGTGGTGCAGGAGCTGCTGCTATGACTTGTGCAAAAATGTATAAAGCATGTGGAGCAAAACATATCTTAATGTGTGATAGTACAGGTGTAATAAATCATAAAAGAGATGATTTAAATGAGTATAAAAAAGAGTTTATAGTTACTACTGATGATGAAAATATCAAAGAAGCTATGGTGGATGCAGATATGCTTCTTGGTTTAAGTGTTGCGGGGACTGTATCAAAAGATATGGTAGCTTCAATGGCACCAAATCCTATTATTCTTGTATTGTCAAATCCTACTCCAGAGATTTTTCCTGAAGAGATAGAAGAGGTTAGAGATGATACTATTATTGGAACAGGTAGAAGTGACTATCCAAATCAAGTAAACAATGTACTTGGATTTCCTTTTATTTTTAGAGGTGCTTTAGATGTTCAAGCTAAAAAAATAACAGAAAATATGAAAATGGCAGCTGCGGTTGCTTTGGCAAAGTTAGCTAAACAGCCTATTCCATATTATGTAAAAGCTGCATATGATGATCAAAATTTAGAGTATGGTAAAAATCATATTATCCCTAAACCATTTAACAAAGAGGTTCTTATCTGGGTTGCATCTGCAGTAGCACAAGCTGCTATAGAGGATGGTGTATCAGATATGAAAGATTTTGATATAGAAGAGTATCAAAAACATTTAAGAGGTATGGCATACATAGAACACTCAAAAGATGATGAATAATTAGTAATAATAATTTATTTTTTAGTAGAATTTTATATATTTTATATTAGAATCTAATATGAAATATATATTAATTGCTATGCTTGTTTTATTTACTGGTTGTACTTCGAGTAGTAGTGGTGTAAAAAAAATATTTCAAACAGATGATAGTTCTTATCTTCAAACAAACTATTCAAATATAGTAACACTAATCTTACAATATAAAATAAAACTTGACAAAAGAAACCCTAGTGCTTACAACAAACAACTTAACAATCAACTTGTAAAAGCGATAAAATCATCACAAAACAATATAGTTTTATATACCCAAGAGAGTAAAGTATTAATTAATTATGTTGATTATTTTAATTATGCTTTTGATACAAGTAAAAATATAAAAAATAGAAATGACTATTTAATAGTAGGAATGTATAAGTTAGTACACAATATATATCTAATGAATAAAAATCATAAGTTTACAAGCTATGAATATGATTTGAAAAAGCTACAAAAAGGTCATAAAAACTTACAAATATTAAGATGGAAAATAAATAATACAAAAGATAAAAATGGAAAGTACCTATTTTATACATGGCAACAAAACTGGCAAATAGAGTTAGAAAACCAATATAATAAAAATGGATATATAGATTATGTAGGTATTAAAAATCTAAAATACTTAAAAAACAAAAAAGAGTCTTTGTTTAATCCTTCAAATAGTTCTTTTAATATGGTGATAAATAAGATTATTTTTAATCTAGAAAATTCAATATCAATTTTAGATATGACACCTGAAGAGTTAACAAAAGAGATACTAAAAAGTGCAATGTTTATAATATAATGAAAAAAGGGAAAGAGTAAAAATGGAAGAAAACAAAACAGATATAAAGTATTTATTGATTTTTTTAGCTTGTGTTGCTATAGCTATTATTTTAAATATTGATTATCTTTTTTCAACTGATACAATGAATCAGATTGATGTAGTAGATAATGTAGAAGTAGTAAAGAAAGATACTTCAATATTATTTGGGGAAAAAGAATAGGATGAAAAAATATATTTTATTTGATAATGATGGCGTTTTAGTAGAGACTGAGATGTGGTACTTTGAGGCTAGTAAAAAAGCTTTAAAAGAGTTTTTTAATCTTACTTTAGAGTTTGATGACTATATGAAAATTATGGCAAGAGGTGGTACAGCTTGGGAAAAAGCACAAGCAGTAGGCATATCTGAAGATAAGATTATAGTAGCAAGAAAACAAAGAAATCTATACTATCAAGAGTATTTAAAAACCCAAGATATAATTATTCCCAATGTTCACGATGTATTAAATGAACTATCAAAAAAGTATAAAATGGGAATCGTTACAACATCAAGAAGAGTTGACTTTAATATAATCCATGATAATAGAGGTATAACTAACTTTATGGATTTTATACTTTGTGAAGAGGACTATGAAAAAGCCAAACCACATCCTGAACCATATTTAAAAGGGTTGTCAATATTTGATGGACTAAAAAGTGAAGCTATAGTTGTAGAGGATTCTCAAAGAGGTCTGACCTCTGCATATAATGCAGGGATAGATTGTGTGATGGTAAAAAATGATTTTACAAAAACACAAGATTTTTCAAAAGCTACACATAAAATAGATAAGCTTTCTGATTTAATAGAGCTATTAAAGTAAGACTAAAATCCCCTATAATCTTTAGGTACAAAGGCATCTTCACCTACACCTAAAGCATAATTTATATCTCCAAGTAGTTTTTCTTTGTCTTTTGGAAGAGTCCCTGATAAATGAAATGCATTTGAGGCATGGTTTGAACGAAATATCACTTTATTTGTTGGATTTAAAAGTTCAATAAAACTTTTTTGTTCTATCATAATATCACTATCATCCATAAGTTTAAAATCATCAAAATTTTTATAAAACCTATCTTTTATATCATCATCCAAACCTAACTGTAAAGTTGAAAGATAATTAATAGTTGTACTATTTACAAGTTTAGCTGTATCTTTTATATGTTCAGTAGAGTATACGCTTCCACCAATACCAAGTATAACAGTTGCAGATATTTTTATATTTGATTTTGAGACTTTATTTAAAGAGTCTATCATCTGTTTTTGGATTACACCTTTTGTAATCTTTTTTAAAACTAAATCATTTCCAGATTCTACTCCAAAGTAAATAAGCTTTAAGTTGTTTTGATATAAAAGTTCTAACTCATCTTGAGTTTTATTTAATATATTTTGTGTACTTGCATATAACGATACTCGTCTTAACTTTACAAATGAATTAGATAAGTATTTAAGTAGTTTTAACATATATGAAGTATCTAAAGCTAAAGCATCACCATCAGCTAAAAAAACTTTTGTAGCATTTGGATAGTTAGAAGCTAAAATATCTATCTCTTTATAAATGTCATCTAACTCTCTTACTTTAAACTTTTTATCAACATACATAGAACAAAAACTACAGTTGTTGTAACTACACCCATATGTAGCTTGTATGATAATATTGTTTGCTTCTGCTGGTGGTCTATAAAGTGGATAATCATAGAAATTTAACATGAGCAATTATATCAAAGTAAACTTATTTATATATCTTTGCGTCTAGGCTACAAGAAGAGATAAATATATATAATTTTATAGATAACTATTTACAAACTGTGTTAAATTTTCTTTATCTAATGCCCCTGATACTCTTTGCACTTCCTTACCATCTTTAAACATAATAAGAGTTGGGATGCTTTGAATATTAAACCTAGAGCTTAGTTGTTGTTCATCTTGTGTATTTACTTTTACAAATAATGTTTTAAGAGGATAAGAAGTTGCAACATCTTTAAATACAGGTGTCATCATTTTACAAGGACCACACCAAGGAGCCCAAAAATCAACAATAATAGGTAGGTCACAATTTACAACTATCTCATCAAAATTTGTAGCGTTTAAATCTACAGGTTTGTTTTCAAGTAAAGAGTTTTTACATTTACCACAGTTTGCTTTTTTGTATGAATCTTTTTTTGGAACATTGTTTATCTCTAAACAGTGTGGACATATCACTCTCATTTTTTCTCTCCTAATTGATTTATTAATTTTATTGTACTCTTTTCTATCATAACTTTAACTTTCTACAACTTTCATCGTATCACGATAAGGGTTTCTTTTATAAACACCTAAAATTTTAATTTCATTTGCAAAAAAACTTAACTCATCTAAAGCTAACTGTAACTCTTTTTCATCTGAATGTCCATCTATATCAACATGAAATTGACTTGCATCCATACTTCCAGTCATAGAGTAACTTTCCAGTTTTATTAGGTTTACTCCATTTGTAGCAAATCCTCCCAAAGCTTTATATAAAGCAGATGGTATATTTCTAACAGTAAAAACTAAAGAGGTGATATATGACTCATTTTTCTTATATATAGGTATGATATTATCTTTTGAAAGGATTAAAAATCGAGTAGTATTACCTTTAAAATCACCAAAATCATCAACTAAAATTTCCAAGTCATAAAGCTGGGCTGCTAAACTAGATGCAACTGCAGCGTGTTGTTTATCGTTTAACTCCAACAACTCTTGAGCAGCACCAGCAGTATCAAACTTTGCAATTGGTTCAAAGTTGTATGAACTAAGTTTTATATGACATTGTGCAAGAACTTGTGGATGCGATGAGACATATTTTATATCTTCTATTTTTGTATCTTTTAAAGCTAATAAACAATGATTTACTGGCTCAAAATGTTCATCCAAAATATGTAACTTCATCTTAGGAATCAACCGATATATCTCTTCAACTCTACCTGCGGTTGAATTTTCTATAGGTATCATAGCTATGTTGGCTTCTCCATTTTCAACTAAATGCATAGCATCTTGAAAAGTTTCACAAGCAATTGGCAAAGAATCAGGAAAAACATTTTTATAAGCAAGATGAGAATAAGCACCTTGAATACCTTGGTAAGCAATAATTTTATTTTTCATTTTAGACCTATTTATTTTTTTGGTATTTTACAATATTGTTTATTAATTTGTGGGAATAGTATCTTATAAATTACTATAGAATCACCCTTACGTTAGTTATAAACCTATCCATACCATATGGGTCAGGTACTATAAATATGAACTTATCATCATTAAAAAACATTTTTGCTTTTGTTATCTCTAAAGTATCTTCACCATTAAAATAATCTTTGTTTAAATACTCTATTGTATATATCTTATCTTCTACTAAATTTAATTTTTTAAGTTCATCTTTTGTGTGTGGTTTAAAATTCATTAAAATCCTTATTTATATATTTTGGGTGTTATTGTTAGATTTTGAAACACTAAGAGCTAAGATAACCCAAGCAATAATAAATCCAGTACCACCAATAGGTGTAATAGCACCTAGCCATTTTATACCTGTAATTGTCATGATATATAAACTACCAGAAAATATAAAAGTACTAACAAACATAATATTTCCAGCTAAGTTCACCCTTTTTGTATCATTTACAAAAGCAACAAAAGCAACTACAAACAATCCCAAAGCATGATAAAACTGATACTCAACTGCTGTATTGTAGACCTTTATCATATTTTCATCTAATATACTTTTTAAAGCATGAGCACCAAATGCACCAAGTGCAACACTAAGTGCCATCATAAAAGCACCATATCTTATAAACTTTTTTGTTGAGTTATTCATATTTATCCTAATTATTTGTTGAGTGTATTATACATTTTATTTCTTATTTATAGTTCTATAATTGACTCAAACATCTCTTTTATCTCCATCTCGTGAGAGATTAAAAATATTTGTCGATATTGCTCTTTTATGGTGTGAAAAGCTTCAAGTATCTCTAAACGTCTTATCTCATCTTGACTACCAAACACTTCATCAAAAGCTAGAAATCCTACACTTGAAGTTCCATTTAATTCTGCTAATGTCTTCGATATAGCGATTCTTAGAACTAAGTTTGCTAAATCAATCTCTCCTCCACTAAATCTCTCTATTGGGTACTTTTTACCATCATCATAGATATAAAAGTCAAAGTTATTTGATACCTCTATGTGTTGGTATTTTCCTTTTGTTATTGTTGCATACATTTCTGATGCTATTGCTGATATTCTTGGGGCAACACGGCTGTTTATTTTTGTTTTGAATTCCCCTAGGCTTACTTTTATTTTATCATAATCTTTTAGGTCATCTTTTTTTGTTTGTACTTTTTGGAGTTGTTTATCGTTGTTGTCTAGTGTGTTTTGTATTGATTTTAGTTCACCTACTATTGAAGCTACTTTTACTTTTATATCACTTATAATTTTTGATGAGTTTTCTTTTTGTTTTGAAGTATCATCAAAAAGTTTTTGTTTTGTTTTGTGTATATTTTCATCATAGTTTATAAGCTTGTACTCTTTTTCTTTTTCATTATATTGAGTGTTTAGTTCAGTTATATTTGAACTTGTATTTTTTAGTTCATTTGTAATAGGGCTAAACCTTTTTACTATAGTTTCTAGTTGTAAAATATACTCATATTTTGATTTTAAATCATTTTGTTTATTTACCATCTCTTTGTGTTTAGTTTCATCATAATTATATGTTGATAACTTTTCTAACTCTTGTTTGTTTTGTAAACCTTTTTGTTCAACGGTTTTAAAATAGTTTAATGCAAGATTTAAATCTTTTTGTTTACTTTGTATTAGATTTATTGATTTTGAAAGCTCTAAAAACTCTTTATCTTTTTGCTCTTTTTGTCCTAGGTACTCATTTTTTTGTAGTTCTACATTTTGTAGTTGAGTTTTATATTTATCTATATTTATTTTATGTGTATTTTGTACAATTGTATTTAATGAGTTAATAACATTGTCATACTCCTCAAGAAGTGGTCGTGTACAAGTAGGGCAGTTGGATCGTTTACCTAGATTTTGTATTTTGGCTATTTTTTTATTTGTTTCATCTATTAGTTTTTGTTCACCTGAAATTTGTGATATTATCTCTTTTTCTATTGTTTGTTTATCTGTTATATTATCTTGTAATAATGAGATACTTTGTTCTAAGTTTTTTGATTTAAAAAGTAACTGCTCGTAAGATGAACACTCTTTTTCTAAAATAGAAATATCACTTTTACTTTTAGTATATTGAACTCGAAGTTGTTCTAACTCTTTTTGAAGTCCATCTTTTTTTAAGTGATACTCTTTTAGTTTATCTTGCTCTTTTAAAGTATCTATTATAAGTATATACTCTTTTTTAATATGAACTAAACTGTTAAGTTCAATTTGTTTAGATTCTAACTCTTTTAACTCTGCTGTTAGTTTTGTTTGTTGTTGAGTGTTTGAATTTATAGAGTTTTTTATAAGTTCAAGTTCACTAAAAAGTTTTTGTTTTGTATCTTTTGTAGATTGTAGTTTACTTAACTCTTTTTTATACTCTTGCTCTTGAAGTTTTATAGCTTCTAACTCTTTTGATTTTAAAACTAAATCTTTATCATATATATCTTTTTGGGATATATTGTGCTCTTTTTTCTCTTTGTTTTTTACTATATCTTCATCACTTAACAAAAATTCTGCCCAAGCAATTATCTCTCTTTTTAACTCTCTACTTTTTTCAACTAATACACCCTCAATAAAATCAATCTTTTCAAGACTTAAAAGCTTTCGTATCATCTTTTTTCTATCTTCATTTTTAAGTGTACTTAAACTTGTAAGCTCTTTTTGTGAAGCAAATAGTGTATGGATAAAAGCATCTTTTGACATCTTTGTAAGTGATATGATTGTGTTTGTAACTTCTCTTGCTCCTGATACTTGTAGTTCACCATTTTTAAAAAGCTTAGCATTTGCACTTAAAGCTTTTCCTCTAAATTCTCTTAGTGCCTTATACTCAACACTATCAAACTCAAATACTAGTTCTATAGATACTACATCTTTGTTTGTAGCACCAGAGTTTCTTATAGTCTCTTTCCAACCACGCTGTTTTAGTTCACCATATAAAGCAAATAATATAGCTTCAAATATAGTGGACTTACCACTACCATTTTTACCTATAATTCCCACAAGCCCTTCTTTAAACTCAATAGTTTTTTCTTTGTATCTTTTAAAGTTTTCTAGTTTTAGATTAGATAGTATCATTTGATACCTCCTCATAATTTACAAATAACTCTTGAACTTTGTTTTTTAGTCTATCAAACTCTTTTTCATCACTACTACAATCTTGTTTCATATGGTCTAAAAAGAAATCCTCCAAAGATATAGCTTCTACATCAGATAGCTGTGTATCATCTCCACTTTTTTTAAACTCTCTTTTAACTGTAACACTCATAGCATCTTTAAATAACTCTTTGATACTAGATGTTTGTATCTCAATAGATTGCATTGCCGTTAAGTTCTTAAGCTTTACCTCTACAATATTATCTTTAATATCATCTATAACTAAAGTATCGATTGAATTATCATAATTAGAACAATCAATCTCAAAAGATTTAAATGCTCTTATTTTTATCTCTTTGTACTCTACACTTAATTTATCTGCAATATTTAGTTCTACAAAACCTTTAGAGTTTCTTTTGTCATTTAAACTGGTTCGTTCAGTACTACCACTATAAAAAACATTTTCATGCTTACCAACTTTTCCAAATCCATGCCAATGCCCAAGGGCTACATAATCCATTTGTTCAAATATATATTCTTTAGAAGTAGGGTATACCCACTCACCAAACTCTTGCATCAAATACCATGCCCCAACACTACAATGCAACATCATAATATTTTTCTTTGTATCATCTATATTTTGTTCACATAGTTCTATTTGGCTTAATGCTTTTGTGTCATCATTCATATGTGGTAGAGTATGAAAAACTACATCTTCAAACTCTATTTTTTTATACTCTTGGTTATATGAAACATATATATTTTCAAAACTCTCAAATATCTTTAGAATAGGGGAACTTAAGTTTGTTCGTGGAGTTGAGTGGTTTCCTGCAATAAGGACAAAAGGGATACCAAAAGAGTTTATTATCTTGAATTGTTCAAGTGCAAATGTGATAGCTCTATTTGATGGACTTGCTCTATGAAACAGATCACCTGTATGGATGATATAGTCAGGTTTGATAGTTTTAATCTGTTCAACTACTTGAGTAAATGCATCATAAAAGTCAGCTTCTCTTTGGTTGATATTGTTTTCATCTAATATATCTAAATCGTTATATCCTAAATGTGTATCACTAAAGTGTATTATTTTCATTTATAATCTCCAAATTCTTTGAATGTGTCATTTTGTACCTATTATATATTTTTGTAAAAATTTATTAAATTGATTTGCAAAAGATTGTGCATCTTTTTGTGAAAATGGTTTTGGACCTTTTGTTGTCTCACCACTATCTCTTATACTTTGCATTAAGTCTCTCATAGCAAGGTATTGTTTTATATTATCTTTACTATATAATTCCCCTCTATGGTCAATAGCATGAGCATCTTTAGTAATAGTTCTATTGGCTAGTGGTATATCTGCAGTTATAACCAAATCATCTTTTTGTAGTAGTTCAACTATATGATTATCTGCTTCATCTGCACCTGCATCAACAATAATGTATTTTATATAGTTTGATTTTCCTATAGTTACTTTTTTATTTGATACTACAAATGTTTTTATTTGAAGTTTATCAATAGCTTTTAATAATATAGGTTTTAATATATTTGGTAAGGCATCAGCATCAATGTATAGTTTCATATTTACTACTCTCTTTTGTATTTATTAATATGATTTTATCATAAAATAATGTAATTTCTAAATCCTTTTTTTATTTTTTATAAAAGAATGATACAATTAAAAGCTATAATCATATCAAAAAATGATACAATAAGAGTATGAAAACATATCAAGAAGAGATTAAATGGATTTGGGAGAGTGATGATTTTCCAAATTTTACTTATGAAAATATAAACCTAGAAACTATTAGTTATAAATTTGGACAGCTCAATATGATTGAAGAATTTATGAATGAAGAAGATTCAAGTGAGTTATTGATAAATTTATTATCAGATGATGCACTTGCTACTAGTGCAATTGAAGGT
This sequence comes from Campylobacterota bacterium, assembly GCA_034723795.1. Lineage (GTDB taxonomy): Bacteria > Campylobacterota > Campylobacteria > Campylobacterales > Arcobacteraceae > JAIOSF01. The sequence goes on along the minus strand of JAYEPG010000081.1, from coordinate 23,382 downwards.
GAGATTTTACAACGCTCATCTGTAAGGTCTTCTATAAATAAAATACTAAAATTAGGACTTGAAGATGACTACAGTTATACGGTACAGTCAGATTCATTGATAGAAGTCCTTGTAGATGCAAAAACTAATAATAAAATATTGGATAAAAAGAGACTATTATCTTGGCACAAAGCATTGTTTCCAATGGGCAACACAGGACTAAGAGAGATTACTATAGGCTCATATAGAACAAATCATGAAGATATGAAAATAGTTTCTGGGTCTTGGGAAAAAGAGAAGATTCATTATATAGCACCACCATCACAAGATATAGATAAACTAATGGATAGTTTTTTGGACTGGCTAAATAATGATGACGAATCAAATATGATATATAAATCTATTGTGGCACATCTATATTTTGTACTAATACACCCTTTTGATGATGGAAACGGAAGAATTGCTCGTGCTATTACAGATTATGTACTTGCAAAGTCTAAATTTTCAAATGCAAAGTTTTATTCAGTATCAACGATGATTTATCAAAAAAGGAAAGAGTACTATGAGATACTTGATAAATTATGTGTAAAAACTGATCAAGATATAAGTGTTTGGGTATCTTGGTTTATAAAACTTTTAGAAGAGTCAATAGACAATGCTCTTCAAAATGTAAAGATAGTAAAAACTAAAGCTAAATTTTGGGATAAACATAAAGATATAAAACTAAATGAACGGCAAAAAAAAGTTATACTAAAGATGCTTTCATATTTACCAGATGAATTTGAAGGTGGAATGAAAGTAAAAAAGTATATGAGCATGACTAAATCTCTAAGATTAACAGCAAGTAGAGATTTAAGTTATCTTGTTGAAAATAATATTTTACAAAGTAATGGTCAAGGTAGAGGAGTTTATTATACTTTGATTATTTAAATAGAGGGAGTATTCATCTCCAACCAAAATAAAAATGGTAAAATAATGTAATTTCTAAATAAGGATATATATTGTAAAATGCAATATATTTAAGAACAATAAAAAAGGATATAGATATGGAATGTGAAATGCCTCAAACTCATACAAACAAAGATGATATAAAAGCAATATTTGAAGAGACTAAAACTATTGCAATAATTGGATGTTCTCCAAATACTGAAAAAGCTAGTAATATGGTAGCAGTCTATTTACAAAATGCTGGTTTTAAGATAATACCTGTGTACCCTAAAGAGGATGTGATTTTAGGAGAAAAAGTTTATAGAAGCTTAAGTGATATTCCAAAAGAGATTGATGTTGATATGGTTGATATATTTAGAAAACCTGAAGTAATCGCCGCTGTTGTAGATGAAGCAATTTTAAGAGGTGGTGTTAAGTGTATTTGGACTCAGTTAGGTTTAGTTCATAACGAAGCTGCAAAAAAAGCTCAAGATCATGGTATGAATGTTGTACAAAGTCATTGTACTAAAATAGAGCATGCTGCAATTTTCTAAGATTTAAACTATATAGTTTAAATCTTACAAGTTGGATTACTTTGCAGCTTTAAAGTTGCAATTGATCCAGTTATTCCATCTTTTCTATTTTCAATAGAGATAGTCGCACCAAGTGTATCTGCTGCACTTTTTGCTAAAAATAGACCAAGACCTGCACCTTTTTCATTTCCCGCTCTTTTAAACGGTGCAAATAGATCAATATCTTCAGGACAACCGATACCTTCATCTATAACCTCTATTGATATAGTTTTTTTATTGTGTACTGCTTTAATTATAATTTTATTTCCATTTGGAGTAAATTTTATAGCATTTTGTACAAAGTTTTGAATAATTTGAGTTAATAAAGTTGGTTGAATAATAGTTGGAAAAGTATCAATATCTGATTCTAAAGTTAATTCTATATCTTTTTGATTTGCCAAAAGTTTATAACTCTCTGTTTTGCTTTCTAAATACTTAACAATATCAAATTTAACTGGCTTTTCAAATTGTGCACCCTCTTGTCTACCCATATCTAAAATAGATGAAATCATTTGATTCATTCCATCTATCTCATCTATATGTAACTTTAAAACATCTTCATATCTTTGCGTATCTCTTGGTCGTGTTAGTGTTACTTGACTTTTCAGTTTCATAACAGCAAGAGGTGTTTTAAGTTCATGTGCAGTTCCAATAAAAAGCTCTTTTTGATATTTTACATAACTTTCAATTTTTGTTGTTAAAGTATTTATAGAGTTTGCTAATGGTTCAAACTCTATTGGTAGCTTTAAAGTATCTATTTGTGTTAATGAATTTTCATTCATATTTGATAGCTTTTGAGTAATTCTTATAATAGGCATAAGAAGTGTTCGTGAAACTGCTAAAGCATACATAATAATCAAAACTAAACCACCAATACCAAGAAAAATAAGATTACCAAAAATTTTATTTAACATTTTATGAGAAGTATTTATATTTTTTGTGATTTTAAGATAAGTATTATTACTTTTTTCTAATGGATATAGTAGTTCCATAAAGTTATTGTTATTCACAGAATATTTTCTTAATGTTATATTGGGAGCTTTGATAATAGTAACTATATCAATTTTTAAATCTTCATTTATTAGAACTTTTAAATCTTGATTATTCATATGAGATGTTTTTGTTAAAGTTGCAATTAGTTTTGCATCTTTTAGTAGTTCGTCAGAAATATCTTCATATATTGTAGCTTTAGTAAAACCATAAAATATAAGAGATAGTACAATCACAAAAAATGATGTAGCAAATATAAGCTTTTGTGAAAATTGCTTATATATGCTTTTTTTATTCATAAAGAATAGATCCTATTCTTCAACTTTTGGAGGGTAACAAAATCTGTAACCTCTTCTTCTAATAGTTTCAATAGTAGATATATTTAATGGCTTATCCATTTTTTGTCTAATTTGATTAATAGCAACTTCAATAACATTTGGAGTTACTAACTCTGGCTCTTCCCAAATTGCATCTAGTAATTGCTCTTTAGAAACAATTTGATCTCTATGACGAGCAAGGTGAGTTAATACTTCAAAAGGCTTACCTTTAAGTTCAATCTCTACACCTTCATAAGTTATTTTTTCTTCATCAGGATTAATAGCAAGATTTTCTATTGTGATTACATTTGTACCACCAAATCTTAATCTACACTCAATTCTTGCAAGTAAAATATCAAAATCAAATGGTTTTTTAATATAATCATCAGCACCTGTTTTTAAAGCTTTAATTTCGCTCTCTTTATCATCTCTTGCACTTACAATTACAACTGTTGTTCTTCCACTTCTGTTTTTAACAATTTTTGTTAACTCTAGTCCATCACCATCTGGTAACATCCAGTCTGTTAAAACTAAATCATAGTTTCTAATCTCTATAAAATATTCTGCATCTTTAAAGTTTTCAGCAATATCTACTTGATATCCAAAATCTTGTAAACCCTCTTGAAGAGTTCTATTTAATGTACTTTCATCTTCTACAATTAAAATTCTCATGTATATTTTCCCTTATATTTATATATCTGTAAACTTAAATTTAAGTTAAGTCTTATTTTAAAAAACGGATTATAACATAAAATTTTATAAAGTTAAAGAGTTTTTAAGTTAAATTTCAAAATTTTTATTTTATCACGGTTTACTCTAAATTTTTTTAGATATAATTATATTTAAATAAAACAATATAAGGTAAAATGATGAAACAAAATAAATTTATTGATATAGGTAAGAAAACAGTTTTAAGTGTTGTTGCAAGTTTAGTGATGGCAAACTCTGCATTTGCAGTTGATAATAAAGTTTATGCAGTTGTAAACGGTGATAAGATTACTGCTCAATCTATAGCTGTTGCTTTAAAAGATCCCAGAATAAAGTTTAATACTTTACCTACAAATACACAAAAAAATATTTTAGATAAATTAGTTGAGCAAAAACTATTATCTCAAAATGCTTTAAAAACTGATGTGGTTAATGAAGAGGTATATAAAACTACATTAAAAAGTTTATCTCAAGATTTAGCACTTCAAGTTTGGATGCAAAAAGAGAGTAAAAGTATAAATGTTGATGATAAAGAGTTAGAAGAGTTCTATAACAAAAATAAAAAACTTTTCAATCAACCAATGCGGTTAAATGCAAACCATATTTTAGTTAAAACAGAAGTTGAAGCTAAAACTATAATTGAAGAGTTAAATAAAGCAAAAGATTTAAAAGCAAAATTTATAGAATTAGCAAAATCTAAGTCAGTAGGACCATCTGGTAAAAATGGTGGTTCATTAGATTGGTTTAGTTTAGATAAAATGGTACCTGAGTTTAGTAATGCAGCAAAAATACTTAAGAAAGATTCAATTAGTAAAACTCCTGTAAAAACACAGTTTGGATTTCATATTATCTATTTAGCAGATAAAGAGGATGCAAAATTAATCTCTTATAAAGAAGCAAAACAGCAAATTAAACAAAAGTTAGGGCAAGATAAATTTATTGAAAAAATACAAAAAGTTGCAGATAAATTAAAAGCAAAAGCAAAAATAGAATATAAGTAAGGATAAAATTAATGGCAGTATTAGATATAGTAAAAGCAGGTGTATTAACAGGAACGGAAACAAAAAAGTTATTTGATTATGCAAAAGAGCAAGGTTTTGCAATTCCAGCAGTAAATATTGTAAATACAGAGTCAATCAATGCAGTGCTAGAATCTGCAGCTAAAGTTAACTCTCCAATTATTTTACAATTTTCAAATGGTGGTTCAACATTTTTTGCAGGAAAAGGTTGTCCAGCTAAAAATGCATCAATCTTAGGAGCAATAAGTGGAGCTAAACATATCCATATGATGGCTCAAGCTTATGGCGTACCTGTAGTACTTCATACAGATCATGCAGCAAGAAAACTTTTACCTTGGATAGATGGTCTTCTTGAAGCTAGTGCAGCTCATTTTAAAGAGACTGGTCGCCCTTTATATAGTTCACATATGTTAGATTTAAGTGAAGAACCAATTGAAGAAAATCTTGATACTTGTGTAGAGTATTTTGAAAAAATGGCTAAACTTGACATGATGATTGAGATTGAGTTAGGTATCACTGGTGGTGAAGAGGATGGTGTTGATAATAGTGATATTGACAATTCTTTACTTTATACTCAACCAAGTGAAGTTGACTATGCTTATGAGAGATTAAATGCAGTAAGCGAAAATTTTACAATAGCTGCTAGTTTTGGAAATGTTCATGGTGTTTATAAACCAGGAAATGTAGTACTTACACCAACTATTCTTGATAATTCACAAAAGTTTATATCTGAGAAACACTCTTTAAATGCTAAGCCTATAAACTTTGTATTTCATGGTGGAAGTGGAAGTGAACTATCTGAAATAAGAGAGTCTATTACATATGGTGTAATTAAAATGAATATTGATACAGATACTCAATGGGCATTTTGGGATGGTGTAAGAGAATTTGAAGCTAAAAATAGAGATTATTTACAAGGTCAAATTGGAAACCCTGATGGTGATGAAAAACCAAATAAAAAATACTATGACCCTAGAGTTTGGTTAAGAGCTGGGCAAAATAGTTTAGTAGCTAGACTAGAGGTTGCATATAGTGACTTGAATTGTTTAGATAAAAACTAAAATCTTCAAAAAACACATAGATGATGCATAACTATAAGATAATATCATTTTATAATTTTGCTTCATCTATGGGTATAAAAACATCTAAAAAAGATAATAAAATAGAACTAGATGAACTTCTTTTTAACTCTTTTATATTTCTAAATCAATCTAAAGTAGTAACAAATAAACAAAAACTAGAATATAATATATTTAAAGATAGATACAATACTTTTTTAAAATATGCAATAAAAAATAATCTTATAGAAAAAGATAAATTTTTAGAAATAAAATCTTTAAATATAACTTGTGTACCTGATATGTCAAAAATAAAACTACCAGATATATCTAAAGAATTAAAAGATATGAATATTGATATAGATAAACTGTCTGGTTTATTTAAAGGGTTATCTTAAAAATATAAAACTTTTACTCAGTATTCATTGGCACCTCAATGAAGAATTTCGCACCATTTTCAGTATTTTCAGCCCATAATTTACCTTTTAAGCTCTCTGTGATTATTTGATAACTCATATGTAGACCAAGACCTGTACCTTGTGATTTATGCTTAGTTGTAAAGTAAGGGTCAAAAATCCTAGGTAGTATATCCTTAGGTATTCCACCGCCATTATCTTCAATTGTTAAGGTGAATTTATTTAAGTCTTTTTTAAGTGTTAACTTTACAAATGGATTATCAAT
>JAYEPG010000081.1:0-17031 GCA_034723795.1 Campylobacterota bacterium | reverse complement strand
TTTTTTTCTTTTTTCTCCATTAAAAAGTTTCTAAATGTATTTATAACATTTGATAAATATGTAGTTCTCTCAACAATTTGCTCCATATCATTTGGTAAACTATCTATATCCAATATTCCAACACTTTGTTTCATTTGAACACCAGAAGCGATTGTAGATATAAAGCTTAACGGCTGTCTCCATTGATGAGCAATATTTCCTATCATTTCACCTAAAGATGCCATTTTTTCGGCTTCTAATAATTGAAGATGTTGCATTTCAAAATCTTTTTTACTTGTTATATCATCTCTTATTGCCATATAACTTTTTATATTGTTTTGATCGTCAAATTCAGGTAGTATACTAGCATAAACCCAATAATATCCTCCATCTTTTTTCTTATTTTTTATTTCACCTTTCCACTCTTTACCTGAATTAATTGTTGTCCACATATCATTAAATACCTCAGAGGGTGTATCTGATGATTTTACTATATTGTGAGATTCACCGATTAATTCATCTTTTAAATAGCCTGATATATTACAAAAAGCATCACTTACTTCGAGTATTGTTCCCTTGGTATTGGTTCTTGAATAGATAACATGTTTACTGATTATATCTATATTAGAATGCAGTTCAACAGTTTGTTCTTCAACTATATTCTCTAAATTATTATTTAACTCTTTGAGTTCTTTGGTTTTATTATATACTTCTATTTCTAGTTCTTGTTTTGAAACTAATATTTTAAAAATCAAATAAGTAAGTAATATTGAAAGAATAATACCTACAATGATTTGATTAATAAAATCTTTTTTTAAAATATGTAAACTGTTTTTATCGTCATATACTACAAAAAAAGCATTTGTTTGAGTTTTATCAGTATTTAAAACCGGTAAAAATATAATAATCTCTTCAAATTTATCTTTATAAACAGTAAATGAAAAAGGTTTATTTACATAAATATCAGTAGTTTTTAATTTTTCCTTGATTTGTTGTTTTTCCTCTTTTGTATGTTTAAAATCTTTAACAGCTACTTTTTTTTAGTCTTAAAAAATCTTCCAATCCATTACCTTGTGTGTAACTAGGTATTAAACTCTTAGTTTTTTCATAAACTAAATCTTTTTTTATAATAAAATGAGTATGCAGTTGTAATGCTCTTTCATAATAATCAATAAAAGCTGAAGATGTTACCGATCCTTCCAAAGAACCAAGGTGTACTAAAGTATTGTTATCCATAAGGGGAAAACAAATCTAAATGCATGTCCATATTTACCGACTTCCAGCCCCTCATACATTTTTTTGTTTAAATTAGTTTGATTGACACTATATCTTAAAGATGTCAAATCATCTCCATATGAGTTTTGTGCAAACCTTCTAAAAAAGCTTTCATTATTAGGAAGATGAAAATGGATCAGATCAATACCTAACTTTGCAACCAATTGATATTTCATATTAAATATAGATGCTAATTTTTTTCTAGCTTTATTCTTTATATTTATATCATTACTGTTCGCTTGGTTTAGTATTATCATCAATTTTTTATTGTTGATAATTGAATTATAAAAATGTGTTGCATTTGTTTTAAAGGTTTTATATGTCACTTCATAATGTTTCTGAGCACTTTTTACCCTATTATCAATATGCTGCACTCTTTTATCATCGTACGATTTGTAAATAAAAAGCTGTATTGCACTACAAAATAAAATAAAAATCATACTTAACATTAGTAACTTATGGTTATAAAAATAACAATATGACAATAATTTTATTAGTTTTCTAGAGTTTATTTAATTGAAAAGAATACTTTTTAAATATATCGCGTTGTCTTTGCTGTATATATTCTATTAATTCTTCATCTCTATTAGTAATAATAAATATATATTTATGTTGATTATTTAACATTTCTTTTTTTAAAAATTTAATATCAACATTAGCTTCAAGAAAAGAAATATGCAAACTTTTTATATTTTCTATAATATCATCTATACACTCATCAGCTAAAATACTTAAACTTTTTTCTGATATATCATAAATTAAAAAACTTTTGTCTAAGTCTGAAATAAAAACTTTCTTATCTTTTATTAATAATCTAGCCTCGTCTCTATGTAACTCTTTGTAAGGTGATTGGCTAATATTATCAAATATTAAATATCCTTTATCTGTTAAATATAATACATTATTAACAATATACTGTATTATAAATTTTTTTGTATTACATCTTTAATGATATATTATATCTATAATAAGCAATATCCGCTCTTAGATAATATATAAGGTTATGTTGAAAAGTTAAATCCTTAAATAAGTAAACATAAGATACAATGTCGAAATCTAACCATAAATATTATGCTTACTTCAAACAATTTTTTATAACTCTCAAAATTCTATTAAAGAAATATAATTTATTTGCTCAATATATTTAGTTTATATTTAATGGTAAAATGAAGGATATATATGTCAAAACTTAAACTAATAGATCAAGGTGCTTTATTTATGATACTTAGCACTTTTTTTTCTGCCCTTAGTGGTGCAATAGCAAAAGTATTATCTGAATCAATGGATCCAATAGAGATGGTTTTTTACAGAAATGTTATAGGGGTTATAATTATATTATATAGTTTAAAAAAAGTTCCAACTATTATCAATATCTCAAAACTTCATTTGCTTATATTAAGAGGAGTATTTGGAACTTTAGCTATGTTGTTCTTTTTTTATACTATTGCAAATATTCCATTAGGTGAGGCTGTAGTTTTAAATAAAACATCACCTTTTTTTGTAACTATTTTGGCTTTTTATTTAATGAAAGAATCTATTAATACAAATACAATTATTGCACTTATTATTGGTTTTATAGGGATAATACTTATAATGAAACCCTTTGGAGTTTCTATATCAATAGATCATATTTATGGTGTTCTTGGTGGTTTTTTTGCAGCAGCTGCATATACAACAATAAAGAAAATAAAAGATATTTATGACACTAGAGTTATTATGCTTTCTTTTATGGGTATTGGTGCAGTTATCCCTTTTCTTGTTTATTTGTTTACTCCATATGTAACTTTTCATATTTATACAGATACTTTTATTTGGTTTCTTCTTATTATGATGGCAGTAGTATCTACTGTATCACAATGGTTTTTAACTAAAGCATATAGTTTAAGTCAAGCAAGCATAATAGGTGTAGTGAGTTACTCTAGTATCCCTTTTGCTGTTGGTTTTGGTTTAATGTTAGGGGACTCTTTACCTGATATTTATACTTTTGGTGGAATTATTCTTATAATATTTGGTGGTATTTTAGTAGGTAGAAAAAAATGATTAAGATGAGTTAATATAAATATTATAATTTATCCATTTATTAATATTAGTTTAAACTTATGCTGATACAATTTGTATAATAAATTTAAGGATATGATATGAAAATTACAGAAGAGAGTTCAATCAATACGCTTCTTATAAAAAGACAATCTCAATCCAATGGTATTTTAAGTGGTGGATTTAGTTCCCTACTTAATCAAGACAATCAAGAGTCAAATAAAGATAGTAAGCAATCTACGTCTGAGCATCTGCAAAATCAGCAACAAATCCTACAAAATCAAGCATATCTAAATAAAATATCTTTAGGTATAGCTGTATAAGTTAAAAAATTTATTGACAACTATTTCATTTTAATCAAATAGTTGTCAATAGTTAATATCAGAGATTCATTATTATTAATCCATTTAATAACTTCTTTATCATTTATATTACTATTTAAAGCTTTATTTATCTCAAGTAGTAAAGTATCTACATGAGGCACAACAGATTTTAGATAATCAATATTCTCACTTATATTAAGAAATAAATCTTTTATTATAAATCTCAAAATAAACTCCTTTATTATGTTATATATAAGTATGATACTATACTTTTCTTAATTTTAGTTTAAAATATAAAGTATTTAAGGGATTATTCAAGATAAATTATTTTATGTGAAAATTAATATATTTATTATTAATGTAAAAGAGGGTAGAAAGAGTTGATAAATTTATTTATCTTTTATCTATTTTGTTACAATAGAAAAAGTTAACTCTTTTATCTCTTTATGTGATGAAATAAATTGATTTAAATCATCAAGTGATAGATTGCTTATCATTTGTAATTCAGTTTTTGGATAATCAAATGGTAAGTTTTTATAATAAAGTGAAAATGCTCTGTTTAATCTTTGAGAAAATGTTTCAGTTCTCAGAGGCTCGCTTCCAAGAAGGAAATTTTTTGCAGCATCTAACTCTTCTTGAGTTACACCATTCTTAATAAACTCTTTTACAATATCTATTACCATATTTTTTGCTTTATTAGTATTGTCAAGTTTTGTTTGAAGATAACCTGTAAAGTAAGAGTGTGATTTTTTATTTGAGATATGACCATAAGCACTATACGCCAATCCATTTTTAACTCTAATCTCTTCCATTAAACGACTACCAAAACCGCTTCCTCCAAGTATAAAAGATGCAACTTTAGCTTTATAGCTATCTTCACTATTTACATCTATTTTAAAAGGACTTGCAAAGTATATATAAGATTGTTGAGTCTCTTTTTTTACTATTTTTGTTTCTGGAATACCTGAAAATTTTATTTTTTTTACTTTTGTTGTCTCTTTTGGAGTAATCTCTTTTAAAATTGGTTTCATAGCAGTTTTTATATCACTATACTTAATATCACCACCAGTTACAATAATAAGATTATTTAAGTTTAAAATTGATGATAGGTTTTCTTTAATATCATCTGTAGTGATTTTTTCTATACTTTTAAGAGTACCTGAACTTGGATTTGCAAGTGGAGTTTTTGGATATATTAATGATTTTAATTTAACAGAAGCAGTATAATCAAAATCATTCTCTTTTTGATGCAGTTTACTAATTTGTAATTTTTTTAGTTTTTGAAGAGTTTTTTCTGTGATATTTGGATCTATTAAAATCTCATTTAGATATTTTAATGCAGTTTTATATTCATCTTTTAAACAACTAACCTCGATAACAAATGTTTCAAAACCTGTTGATGTATCTATAGAGATAGCTTTATTTTCAAGTTTTCTAGCAAACTCAACAGCTCCTAGAGTCTTTGTACCCTCATTTAATATCTTTGCTGTTATATTTGTGAGTCCCGCTAACTTTGTATCATTTATATAACCACTGTTTTTAAAAACTAATTGAAGATTAAAAATTGGTAGTGTTTTGTGTTTTTCAAATATAACTGGTATATTTGTATTTTTTTGTTCTATATTTTTTAATGTTGCAGACATTAATGTTCCTTGTAATAACGTAAATAGTAAAGTTGATAGTCCAATCTTTTTTATCGAATTTATCATTGTTTAAAAACTTTCTAATATCTCGTAAGCTGTATTTCTTTTTGCTGGATACTCACCTATATCTCTTATTAAATCACACATCTCTTTTTGATTCATACTATTTGAAGCCCCTGCAGCACTTACTACATTCTCCTCCATCATAGTACTCCCTAAATCATTTGCACCAAATTTAAGTGCCATTTGACCTATGTAACTTCCTTGAGTTACCCAAGAACTTTGTATATTTTCAAAGTTATCTAAATATAGTCTTGCAACTGCTAAAAGTCTAAGGTATCTATTTGAACTAACTGGTTTCATATCAGGAATTTGTTTTAAAAGTTCAGTATGTGCAGACTGGAAACTCCACATAATATATGCTCTAAAACCACCAGTTTCATCTTGAAGTTGTCTGATTTTATCCCAATGATCAATTATCTGTTCATCAGTTTCTACTGTACCAAACATCATAGTTGCAGTTGATTTTATATCTAGTTTATGAGCAGTTCTATGTACTTCTAACCAATCTTTAGTATCCATTTTTTTAGGTGCAATTATATCTCTTACATCATCATTTAATATTTCAGCACCAGCACCAGGAATAGATGCTAACCCTTTATCTTTAAGTCTTTGTAAAACTTCTTGATAAGTTATTCTTGATACTTTAGCAATATAATCAATCTCAATAGAACTAAATCCATGAATATTTATAGTTGGGTATTTATTAGCAATATGTTCAACTAAATCTTCATAAAAATCTATTTTTAATTTAGGATGAACACCACCTTGAAAAAGAATTTGTGTTCCACCTATTTCAAGTAGTTCATCTATTTTTTTATCAATCTCTTCGTATGTTAATACATAAGCATCATCATCTTTAGCATGTCTATAAAAAGCACAAAATTTACAATCAACCCAACAAATATTTGTATAGTTGATATTTCTATCAACTACAAATGTTGTGATTTTTTTAGGATGCAGTTCAAGTTTTCTTTGCGACGCCATTTGACCTAAATCTAATAAAGTTGCATTTTGTATTAAATCTAAAGCTTCCTTATTTGTAATTCTTTTATAGTTACTCACTAAAATTTACTTCCTAAGTTAAATTCAAAGCTTGATGTTTTATCACCAGTTTTAGCATCAAGAGGTTCTGAGAATACAAATTGTAATGGTCCAACAGGAGAGATCCACTCTATTAATGCTCCTGTACCACTTCTTGCAATATCATTAAAACTATTAGAACCAATCATACCATAATCATAAAATAGTCCCCATCTCATTTTTGCACTTGGAATTAATGGGAAAGTAAACTCTATATTGTTTGTCCATGTTTTTTTGTATGGATCTTCACCATCTTGAGCATAAAATGCATAAGATTCATATCCTCTAACTGATGATATACCACCCATAGAGAATGATGTGTCGTCAGGTAAATTACCATTATCTTGGATAATTTTTAAGTTTGTTTTATATCTAATAATCCAATCTTTATCAATAGCCTTATCTAAAGAGTAAAAGTATTTAAAACTTGTAGAACTTAACATATATTTAGCATCGCCACCAAGACCTGCTACTTTTAAACTTGTACTTGCAGAGATACCTGATCTTGGAGTGTAATAGTCATCAGTACTATTATAACTTATATATGGAGTTATTGCACTTGTTGCATAGTTATTGTCTAGTGTTGAGTCAAGTTCATATGTAACATCTGTTTTTTCAAGATTATATGTTGCACCTGTTCTTGTATATCTACCAATTGAACGTCCAACTCCAACGCTAAAACCAGAAGTCATTGTTGTTTCATCACCTTCTGTAGAGTCAGTTTCTGTATTTTCAATTAATGATTCTTTTTTATAAATATTTACACTTCCACTATAGATACTATCATTTATTGCTGGATTTTGTAGAGATATATTAAATGTATCTCTTTTACTAGAGTGGTCAACTGAGAAACCAAGATTTAAACCACTACCAAAAATATTTTTATCATTTATAGATGCATTAATCATAAATCCATCATAACTACCATATCCACCACCAATAATAAAGTTACCTGTTGGTGCTTCTTTTACAGAAACTAAAAGAGTCATACTATTAGCAGAAGTTCTTTCCTCTTTTATCTCTACAGTTTCAAAGAAACCTGTTCTTTTTAGTTTACTTTTTGAGTCTTTTAAATCAGTTAAGTTATATAAATCTTTTGGAGCTAAATATACATTTCTTCTGATTACTCTATCTAAAGTTCTACTGTTACCTGAGATTACTACATCATCAATATATACTTTATCACCTGGAAGTACATTATATACTAAATCAACAGTATGATTTGTTTTATCAGGTTTAATATCATAGTTTACTTGTGTATATGCATAACCTTTGTTTGCTACTACAGTTTTAATATGCTCCTGATCTTTTCTAAGTTTTGTAATATTAAAAATATCATCTTTTTCTAAACTTAATTCTGGATATATTGTTTCAACTTTTTCAATTGATTCATCAAGGTATATAATAGTTTGATTTACTTTATATTGAGGACCTTCCTCTATTGTGTACTCTATAGAAGCAGTGTTTGTATTAAAATCAACTTTTGAAAAAGCTGGAGTTACTTTTGCATCTAAGTATCCATTTTGTAAGTATAGGTCTCTTATTCTCATTGAATCATATGAAAGTTGTTCAAAATTCATCTCACCATCATTTTGTCCAAAGAACCATGTAAAACAACAATCAGTCTCTTTATTTGCAATTACATCTTCTATATCACTTATCTCTAAAGATTTAACACCTTTATATGATACATTAGTAACAGTTATCTCTGTACCTTTGTTCACTTCAAAATTTACTGCAACACTAGTTTGGCTTATATTTTCAACACTTGTTTCTACAATAGAGTTTATATAACCTTCTCTCTCTAGAGCTAATAAAAGAGCTTCTTTAGCTTTTTCTAATTTTTTAGGTGTATACATTGTCCCTTTTTTAAGACCCATGCTAGTATATAAAGCTTCAAGCTCTTCGTCTCTAGTCTTATAACCTTTCATATCAAGTTTAGCAATAAATGGTTTTTCTACAAAATGAAATGTTAATACATTATTTTCATCAGTTGTCCAGATATTATTAAAATAATTAAAAGCATAAAACTTTTTTATAGCTTCGTTGATTTCTAATAAACTATAATCTGATTGGGCATTGAACTTTAATGTTTCTAATGCAATTTCATTTGAAATTTGAGTAAGTCCTTGAAATTTGATCTCATTTATATCTTGAGACGACATTGAGTAACTTGCAATTGATAAAAGTAGTAAAATCTTTTTCACATAAATCCTTGTAAAATTAATAGTCAAAGAGTCTACCTAAAAGAAAATTATAACTTGTTTAATAGTACAATACATTTATGAAAATATTATATATTGGTGGTCAAAAGTCAGGTAAAAGTTACCTAGCAGAGAAGTGTGTGTTAAAGTTGTCAAAAGGTAAAAAACCTTATTATATTGCTACTTATGATAACAGTTATGGTGATAAGTCTATGAAAAAAAGAATTAACATACATCATAAAAGAAGAGTTAAAAAATTCAATACAATTGAAAGAACTAAATCATTACATAAAGTTATAAATAATGATGAAACATATTTAGTAGATTGTTTATCTATGTGGCTCTTAAATCATATAGAGTTATCTGAAAAAAAGATTTTAAAAGAGTTAAAAAAACTTCTTAAAACTAAAGCAAATATTGTATTTGTTTTAAACGATGTAAGTAGTGGGGTGATTCCTCTTAATAAGTTAAGTAGAAAGTATGTTGACCTAAGTGGACTAGTAGGTCAAATGGTTGCTAAAAAATCAAATAAAGTTATAAAAGTGGAATATGGATTACAAACAAAACTCAAATAGTAAAATATCAGATACCTTAAATGGTATTAAGTATGGTGTAACATACTTCACAACTTTACCTATAAAACTAAATTATTTTGAGGCAAATAAACAATTTTATCATGGGGTTTTATTATCACTACCTATTGTTGGTGCAGTTTTGTCTACAATTATTATTTTATTTTATAGTGTACTACCTTTTCATCCTATTTATAGTGCAGTTATATCATCAGTTTTATACCTTTTTTTAACGGGTTTTTTACACTATGAAGCTGTAGGTGATACCATAGATGGCTGGTACGCTTCTTTAACTAAGAAAGATGTATATGAAGTGATGCATGAACCACAAGTTGGATCAATAGGGGCTATAGGTATGATCTCTTTTATGTTGTTAGAGATTTCTGCTTTGGTTTATTGTTTTTATGAAGGGTTGTTTTTAGTTATTTTTTTAGCTTTTGTTTTAAGTAGAGTAGGGGTTTATTTTGCTTTATCTTTTGAATATCATGAAAAAAGTCAATTTATCTTATCTTTAAAACAAAGTATAAAAGAGTCTAAAGTTTTAAATATATTGTTTTTCCCAATTAAACTGTTTGTATCTTATATATTAAAAAAACTAGAAAAAAAACTAGGCTTTTTAAATGGAGACACATTAGGTTTTTTAATAGTTGTTTTAGAGATTGTTTTATTAAATATTGGCTTGTTTATAAGTTTAATATAGATTATGAAAGTCTATCTTTATAGCTTTCATAATCATAGGTACGTACAACTTCAATAGTTCCATCTTTTCTTTTTATACCAATACTAGGTAAGTTTATACCATTAAATGTTGTAGTTTTTACCATAGTATAATGAATCATATCTTCTAATATAATTTTATCTCCAACTTGAAGTTTTTTATCAAAAGAGTAGTCCCCTATAATATCACCTGCTAAACAGGTATTTCCAGCTAATCGAAAGTTAAACTCTTTGATATTTGCATCACTAGCATCTCTTATATCTGCTTTATATGGCATAGCAAGAGTATCTGGCATATGTGCTTCGGCACTTGTATCTAAAATAGCTATATCAATCTCATTATGAACTATATCTAAAACTGTTGATTCTAAATATCCAGTTTTCCATCCTATAGCTTCACCTGGTTCTAAATATACTTTTAAAGTAGGGTATCGCAGTTTAAACTCTTTTAAAAGTTTTATCAAACCATCTATATCATAATCTATTCTTGTGATATGATGACCACCACCAAAATTTACCCACTTTAGTTTATCTAAGTATTGACTAAAGTTTTGTTCAAACTTCTCTAAAACACCTTGAAGAGCATCTACATTTTGCTCACATAAAGCATGAAAATGTAAACCTTCAATCTCTTTTGGTAAATCTAATTGAAACTCTTTTTTAGTGATACCAAGTCTACTATATGCACCACAAGGATTATATAAGTCAACCTCTACTGATGAATACTCAGGATTTATTCTAAGTCCCAAAGAGTTATGATTTTTTACTTTATCTTTATAAAATTCAAACTGATTAAAAGAGTTAAATACAATATGATTTGATATTTGGGATATTTGTTCAAACTCATTTGGTTTAAAAGCAGGGGAGTAAGTATGTACTTCCCCTCCAAACTCTTTTGATGCTAAAATAGCTTCATTTAATCCACTTGCACAACAACCTTTTAAATACTTTTTACATATATCAAAAGTGCTATACATAGCAAAACCTTTTAAAGCTAAAAGTATATTTACATCAGCATCATCTTGAACTTTTTTAAGTAGTTTTAGATTTTTTTCTAAAAGTTCCTCTTCACATATATAAATAGGACTTGGAATATTATTCATTAGTCCTCAATAGCTTCAAACTCATCTTTTCCTACACCACAGTCGCAACAAGTCCAATCATCAGGTAAATCTTCAAAAGATGTACCAGGTGCGATTCCATTTTCCTCATCGCCTATTTCAGGGTCATATATATAACTACATACTTGACATTCATATTTTTGCATAACTTACTCCTTGTTGTTTTATTGTTTAAAGTATACTATAGTAATACTTCGTCTAAAAGTTTTTTTATAATATTCATATCATTATTTGATAGTTCTGATATTTTATTTATAAGTCTATTATTATCTATTGCTCTTATATGTGCGATTAATAGGTCTGAATCTTGATTTAAATTATTTTTTTTATCTATTCTATATCTAAGAGGTTGAGCATCATCAATAAGAGAAGTTGTAAGAGGTATAATAATTGTTGTGGGATAAGAACTTTTGTTTAATTCATCATTTTGGAATATTAAAACAGGTCTAACTTTTCCTATCTCATTTGATTTTTTAGATGGGTTAAGATTTGCTAACCAAATTTCACCTTTTAATGGAATTATTTTATCACTTTTAGAGTCCATCATTTAAAGTATCTTCCATATCTTTATATTCTTTATAATCACTATTTGTAGTTTTTGATATAGCATTTTGCATTCTAGTTTTTTTTGATTCTTCTATTGATTGTGCATAAAAACTAATAGCATCTCTTATTATATCACTCTTTTTTTTATGAAAGTTTTGTGCCAACTCATTTAAAATATTTTCTAACTTACTATCTAATCTTACTGTTGCAACCATAATGAACCTCTGTATTTTTGTATTACAATATTATAAAATATGTTTACTTAATGTAATATGAGTTATTTGTTTTAGATAAATCTTTCCATGCACTTTAGTATAGCTTGTATTTCACAGTCTCAAAACTTGGGAACTAGGAAGTAGTTTATTATTTAAATATCTATTATTGTATTTCAACAGAGATATTATGATATAATCATACATAAAAATAAGGAGTTGGATTATGACTGCAAGAATGATTAGAATTGATGATGAATATACTGCAAAATTTGATGAAATTGTTTCATTAAGCAATGGGCATATTGAAGTTGTAGATGATAAAAATCTAACATATGACCCTTACTTTTATGAAAGAAAAGCTACTTTAGATAAAATTATACAAGCTGTTGATGATGGGACTGTGAAGATGTTATCTCATGATGAATTTTGGAGTGATTTAATAGACTAGATGAAGATTGTATATACAACAACATCTAAACAAAACTTATTACAAATAAAACAATATATCACTCAAGATAAAAAAACTGCTGGTGCTAAATTTATCAAAGAATTAAAAAGTAGTATTGAGAATTTAATTAACTTTCCATATAAATATAAACAATCAAATTATTATGAAAATAAAGAGATAAGAGATATGTCTTTTAAAGGTTATTCAATAATATATAGAATCAATAATAACAATCAAACTATAGAGATACTTGAAATATTCAATCGAAACTTACCACAAATAGAATATAAACTTTAAGTCGTAACTTAATAAAACTGTGAAATAGAAAGAAAGTATATTTTTATACTTCCATCTCTTTTATCTTCCAAGGTAAACCTTGTGTCATCATCTCATCCATAAATGGTTTTGATGCAAACTCTTCTATGTTTACTGCTCCTTTTAAGTCCCAAGTGTCATTATAGATTAGTTTTGTTCCTATCATTGCAGGTACTCCTGTGGTATAACTTACAGCTTGTGCACCAGTTTCTTTATAACACTCTTGATGGTCACATATTTGGTATATGTAGAATTTCTTTCGTTTCCCATCTTTAATACCTTCTATTACACAACCGATATTTGTTTGTCCAACAGTTCGCTCACCTAAACTAGCAGGATCAGGAAGAAGCGTTGCTAGGAATTCTATAGGGATAATTTTTTGCCCTTTATGTTCAACCTCTTTAATGCCAAGCATACCAACATTTTGTAAGCAGTTCATATGTTGTATATAAGCATCACCAAAAGTCATAAAAAATCTGATTCTTTTTAGACCTTTGATATTTTTACTTAAGCTTTCTAACTCTTCATGGTATAAAAGATATGATGGTTTTACACCTATTTCTGGATAATCCCAATCAACTCTTATCTCAAGAGGTTTTGTCTCTATCCATTTTCCTACACCATTATCATCTCTTTCCCAATAACGTCCATTTGCACTTACTTCTCGAAGATTTATCTCTGGATTGAAGTTTGTTGCAAATGGGTATCCATGATCTCCCGCATTACAATCCATAATATCAATATACTCTATAGTATCAAATAGGTTCTCTTGTGCGTACTTACAAAATACACCAGTTACACCTGGATCAAATCCACTTCCAAGTAGGGCAGTTAGGTTTTGTTTCTCAAAATCATCATTTTTTGCCCATTGTTCCTTGTACTCAAACTTTGCTTCATCTGGGTGTTCATAGTTCGCAGTGTCTATATAGTGTGTTTGTGTTGCACTACATGCATCCATAATTGTAAGATCTTGGTATGGCAATGCTACGTTTAAAACTACTTTTGGATTTATCTCTTTTATTAGTTTTATTAATGCTTCTGTATCATCTGCATCAACTATAGTTATATCTATAGTTATATCTAGTTTTTCTTTTATACTTTTTTGTATATTTTCACATTTATTAAGTGTTCTACTAGCTAGTGTAATATGTTCAAATGTATCTATATTCATAGCACATTTTGTTGTTGCAACCGTACTTACTCCACCAGCTCCAATTATTAATATACCTTTTTTAGTCATAAAAAACCTCTTTGTTAAATTTTGTCAATTATAGCATATTTACTTTAATTATGTTATATTGATTTTTAATAAAATATAAGGGATATATAAAGATGTTTAAAGAGTTTAATTTAGATGATTTTAGTAATAGTGCAAAAGTATTAGAAGAGTTAATAAATAAGAATAAAAGTAGATTAGATGAATTATTAAAAATAGAGGATAAGAGTTATACAAATTTTGTAACTCCATATCAACTTCTTTCAGAAGAGTTGGAGCAATACTGTACACCAATTTTTCATATAGATGGTGTTAAAAATAGCGAAGAGACACAAAAAGTGTATAATGAGTGTTTACCTTTAATCTCCATTTACAGTTCACAGTTAGCATCAAATGAATACGTTTATAGTGCTTTTAAAGATATACAGTATAAGTATAATAGTTCTTTAAGTATTGAACAACAGAAAGTTTTAGAAAATGAGATAAGAGATTTTAAACTTGGTGGTTGTGGTCTAAGTGATGATGATAAAAAAACACTTGAAGAGTTGAATTTAGAGTTAAGCGAACTAGGGAAAGATTTCTCACAAAATTTATTAGATGCTACTAATGATTGGGAGATGATAATAGAAGATGAGGAAGAGGTAAAAGAGATACCTAAGAGTGATTTAGAAAATGCCTCATTTGTAGATGAAAAAGATGGTAAAACAAAATATAAATTTACACTTCAAATGCCATCATATATTGCATATATAACTTATGGAACTTCACAAAAAAGAAGAGAAGAGATATATAAAGCATATACTACAAGAGCACCTCAAAATGGAAAGCTAATAGAAAAGATACTTATTTTAAGAGAAAAAGAGGCAAAACTTCTTGGATTTGAGAACTATGCTCAACTTTCACTTGCTACAAAAATGGCAAACAAAGAGGATGATGTATTAAACTTTTTATATGAGTTAGCAAAATACTCAAAAGATAAAGCAATTGTAGAGTTAAAAGAGGTATCTGAATTTGCATCTAAAGATGGTATAGAAGATATTCAAAGTTTTGATTTGGGATATTATAGTCAAAAGTTAAAAGAGAAGATGTATGATATAGATGAGGAGTATTATAGACCATATTTCCAAAAAGATATTGTTTTAAATGGACTTTTTGATTTTCTTGATAATACTTTTGGTATTAAGTTTACAAAAGTTGATGCACCTGCTTGGGATGATAAAGCAGAAGTGTATGAACTAAGTCAAGATGATAAAACTATTGCTAGATTATATATAGATTTAGAAGCAAGAACTGATAAAAGAGGTGGTGCTTGGATGAACAACTGGCATACCCATAGTGTAGTTGATGATAAAGAGAATCTTGCAACTGCATATATCGTATGTAACTTTCCAGTTTCTACTGATACGACACCGTCATTATTAAGGCATAGTGATGTAGTAACTTTATTTCATGAGATGGGTCATGCCCTGCATCATATGTTAAGTACAGTAGAGGAGCCATTTGTAAGTGGTATAAATGGTGTTGCTTGGGATACTGTTGAATTCCCTTCACAATTCTTAGAATATTTTGCATATGATAAAAAAGTTTTACAAATGTTTGCTAAACATTATGAGACAGGTGAGGTGTTGGATGATGAAGCGATTGCAAAGCTAATAAAAGCCAGAAATTTTCAATCTTCTTTGACAACTATGAGACAGCTTGAGTTTGCTCTGTTTGATTTTAAACTACATCAAAAGTTATACAATGAGGCTGATGTTCAAGTATTATTGGATGATATTAGAGATACAACATCAGTTATGAAGCCACCATCATATAATAAATTTCAAAATGGTTTTGCACATATTTTTGCAGGTGGTTATGCTGCTGGATACTATAGCTATAAGTGGGCTGAAGTGTTAAGTGCGGATGCATTTTATATGTTTATTGAGAATCCAGATTCACATAAAGAGTTAGCTTTAAAATATAAAGAGATTATATTTGGTTTGGGTGGTAGTATCGATATGAATCAACTTTTTTATAAATTTACATCAAGGGATGCAGATATTAAATCTTTATTAAAAATTGATGGAATTATCAGTTAAATTTTGATAATATCACATTATATGTAAATAAGGATAAAAAATGGAAGATAATAGCACTGTAGTACAGTTAAAAAATGCACTAAATCAACTTTTAAATGCTTATGAAAGTTTAAAAGTTGAAACAGAAGAGTTAAAACAAGAAAATTCTAAAATGAGAGAAGATTTAGAGAGTCTAGAGGATGTTAATAGTGGTTTAAATGATAAACTTAGTTCTCTAAATGATACAACAGATCACCACTCTACAGAGATGGGTGAGATGTTAGATAGGATAGAATCTATACTAGCACCTTCAGGCGAAGAAGATGAAGATAAAGTTAATAATGAATCATTTACAGTAACTAATGAATTAAGTGAAGATGAAAATAGTATTGAAAGTAGCATGGAAAATACGATTGATAATATTATAGAAGAAGAGACAGAAGCTAAAGAGAAAGAGACTCAAAGTAATGTACCTTTTAATAACAATAACAATAATAATGGTACAAAAGATATTGACCTTGGAAGAATGCAATCACTTTTAAATGGATTTAATAATTAATTGATTATTCAATTAGAAAAAAGTTCACTATTTTCCACTTTTAATGTGGATAGCTTTTCTAGCTTAGATAGTTGTACTCAAGTTATGGCACCATCCATGGTTGAGTACTATCTAAGTGACTTAGCATCATCATCAGATTTTGCAGAATCATATATCAATAAATCAAATATTCAACAAACTATATTTTTAGAAGAGTACTCTTTATATCTTGACTATAATGATGATATATATTTAGAGTTTACGCTAAAAGATGAGACTTACGAGACACAATCTCTTTGGTAATAGAATCTTTAGGTTCACCTAAATAGTACCCTTGATGTCCATCAATATCTAAATCAACCACTTTTTTATAAACATCTTCATTGTGAATATATTCAGCAATAGTTTTTATCCCTAACTCTTGAGCAAAAGATACTATAGTTTTAACTATTATATGGGATTTATCATTTGTATGAATATCTTTTATAAGAGAGCCATCTATCTTTAAAAAGTCAGGATTTAGTTCATGTAGATATGTAAAGTTGATTTAATGAAAAAGGCTATAGGGGTAGTCCATTAACTGATACACAAAAAGATTCAAATAATGTAAAATCAAAAATAAGAGCAAGAGTTGAGCATATATTTGGTTTTATGACAAATTCTATGAATGATGCTTTGC
>JAYEPG010000080.1:0-2595 GCA_034723795.1 Campylobacterota bacterium | reverse complement strand
TTGCTAATATTACAATTGAAAAAGAAGATGGAGAGTTAGAGTATTTTGGTGCTGAAAATAGTAAAAATATACATAACTACTTATTAGAACAAGAATATATAGATAAAAAAGGTAAGGTTCAAAATTCTCTTAAATTGGATATAAAAGAAGATAAATTTAAAGTACCAATTGAGTATGAATATGTAAAAAGTGAAATAACATCAAAAATAACAAAAATAGCAGGCACAAATATAGTAAAAGATGCTAATGATAAAATACCTTTAAAATTAAATAAAGAAGTATTCATTGGAGAAGACTTTAAAGAGTTATGGGATAAAGTTAAATATAAAACAACATATAGAGTTGATTTTGATATTGAAAAGCTTATAAATACTTGTGCTAAAAGAATTGAAAATGAAGCAACAGTAGGAAAGATAAAATATCTTTATACAAAAGCAACCAATAAAATCACAAAAGTTGGTGTTGAAATAGATGAAGAAAATCTAAAAGAACAATATATTGATAGTGAAATTATAGATTATAAACTACCAGATATTATTACATATTTACAGAATGAAACTAAACTAATGAGAAAAGATATAGTTGATATTTTAATTAAGTCAAACAAGCTACAAAGTTTCAAAAATAACCCTCAAAAGTTTATAGATAAAGTTATAGAAATTATTAAAAAAACAATGAGTATCTTTATAGTTGATGGTATTAAGTACCAAAAAATTGGAGATGAGTTTTATTATGCTCAGGAATGTTTTGAAGAAAAAGAATTAAGTGGATATTTGTCAAGTAATCTTATAAAAAATAATGATGAAAAAAGTGTATATGATTATACTATTTATGATAGTGATATAGAAAAATCTTTTGCTAAAAAATTTAATGATAGTGATAATGTAAAACTATTTACAAAACTCCCATCATGGTTTAAAATAAATACTCCACTTGGTGGATATAATCCTGATTGGGCTGTATTAATTGAAAAAGATAATGAAGAGAGACTTTACTTTGTAGTAGAGAGCAAAGGAAGTGATTTAGGTTTGGATATTAAAAATATTGAAAAGGCTAAAATTGATTGTGGTATTGAACACTTTAAGGCTATATCAGAAGATATAAATTTTATTCAGTCTGATAATTTTAAAAATTTAAAGGAGCATTTTTAAACTATTTTATACACTATAGATAAAATATCAAAATCAATAATCGATGTTAAATCAGATAGATTTATCTATATGTATAGTTTTAGTACAAATTTAAATAAAGAACAAAACAGTAATCTTGATATAAAATTTGAAGATAAAGCTAACTATTTTTTATTTAATTTTAATCAACAAAATATTATAGATAAATCATTACCAAAACAGAGTGAATTTATCGAATCTTTATCTAAAGTATTAAAAAAATTTACCCAAAATATAAAAGAATTACTGAATGAGTTAAATGAATCAAATTCATTTCAGGCATATATTTGGCTTTTTCTTTTTTCATTTGCTTATGGTATTGTTCATGCAATTGGTCCAGGACATGGAAAAAGTTTGATAAGTAGTTATTTTTTAAGTGAAGATAGTTCTCATCTAAAAGCATTAAGTATGGCAAGTTTAATAGATGTTGTACATACTTTTAGTGCATTTATTTTCACTTTTGTTATATATTATAGTGTCAATTCATTTTTAGGAAGTTATTTTAATAATATAGAAACAATAACAACAAAAATAAGTGCTGTTATTATTATCACTATAGCTTTATTTTTAATTTATAAAAAAATAGTAAAACATAAACATAGTTGTGAATCTGGTGGTTGTAAAACTAACTCTACAGATGTTGGGGTAATTTTAAGTGCAGGGATAGTTCCATGTGCAGGTACAGTTACAATTTTTATTTATACTATGAGTTTAAACCTATATTTTATAGGGTTTTTAAGTGCTATTTTTATGAGTTTAGGTATGAGTTTAATTATTTATATTACTGCTCTTCTAAGTATAAAAATAAGAGATAAAGCATCTTCAAATACAACAGTAATTAAATTTTTTGAATATGGTAGTTTAACTTTTATTTTATTTTTAGGTGTAATATTACTTATTGTATAAATTTGGTATAATCTTTTTATGAATATTGAAGAGATAATAAAAAATAAAAATATAAAACTAACTCCTGCTAGACTAGAGTTATTAGAGATATTAATCAATGCAAATAAGCCTATATGTTATGATAATATAAAAGATATTTTCAAGATGGACAAAGCTACATTTTATAGAAATATATCAAAGTTTGTAGATGAAAAAATTATTACTAGTTTTGAATCAAATGATAAAAAAAGATATTTTGCATTTGAAACAAATATCCATCCACATTTTATATGTAACTATTGTAATACTATTGAGTGTATAAATAACTTTAAAGATATAAATCTAAAAAATCATACAATCGAAAATATTATACTTAAAGGTAAATGTAAAAATTGTATGTGATAGTTAAATTTTATATCTATTATTATTTTTTTCTTAAAGTTATCTACTAAACATATTAATTAGTTATAAGATTAAATAAAATTGTTGTATAATTTTTTCAATTTAAAAAATAAAAGGAAATAAAATGCCAAAAATTAAT
>JAYEPG010000079.1:4541-12802 GCA_034723795.1 Campylobacterota bacterium | reverse complement strand
GGAAGTATAGTAAGAAGGTCTTTTTTTTCTAAAATATGATTTATAGCTTGCTCTTGTATGGGTCTGAATGTATCGAACCCGAAGTATTGTTTTAGTATTTCTTGTTTTTTATTCATTTAATTCTTCTTCAATCTCTTGAATTGTAGGTAAACTACTTTTAAGATTTTCTGGTAAAACTTCTGTTAATTCAAACTCACTTACACCTATTGGTTTATTTATATCTCTTAGTGCAAATTCTACTTCTATATTATTTTTATCTCGACAAAGAAGTATTCCTATAGTTGGATTGTCACTATCTTTTTTTAAAAGTGTATCAACTGCTGATATATAAAAGTTTAGTTTTCCTGCATATTCAGGTGTAAATTTTTTATTTTTCAATTCTATGACTACATAACATTTTAATTCTATATGATAAAAAAGTAAATCTAAATAATAATCCTGACTTGCTATCTCTAAATGATACTGTTTCCCCACATAGGCAAAACCCTTTCCAAGTTCTAGTAAAAACTTAGTGATATTATCTATAAGTTTATTTTCAATATCTTTTTCTATAAATGGTTTATCAAAAGTTAAAAAGTCAAATACATATGGGTCTTTAATAGTTTGCATTGCTAAGTCTGATTGAGGTTGGGGCAATGTAGTTTTAAAATTATTTATACTATTTCCAGCTCTTTTAAGTAAATCAGTTTTTAAATTTAAGGATAAAGTATCTCTACCCCAATTATTTAGTATAGTTTGTTCTACATAATAAAGTGCTTCTTTTGTTGTTTTTGATTTATTGAATATTTCAACATTATGTCGCCAAGGTATTTGTAAAATTATACTATCTATTAGTCCACCATCATGGTGGACTATTTCAGTTTCTTCTATTTTATCCTTTAGTCCACCTTTGAGTTGGACTAAATCCATAGAGTAAAATTCATAAAACTTTTTGATATAAAATAGATTTGTTCTTGAAAAACCTTTTAAAGATGGAAACTCTTTTTTTAAATCACTTGCCATCTGCTCTATAAATTTACTACCCCATTTTGTCTCTTTTTGTTTGAGTGAAATAAGTTCACCTAATTCCCAATAAAATTGGAGTAAAGCACTATTTACTGTTGATGCTATTTTCATTTGTGATTGTGTTATTTTAGATTTTATATCTGTAATGAATGTTTTGTATTCGTTTGTTGTGTTTAGATTTGTTGGTTTATTCATGATTTTTCACTTCTTGTTTGTTTTTTATTAAAAGCATGTTGAAAGATTTTATAAAATTTTTAAGTAGTGATTTTAGAAACATTGTATAACCTCTGATTGTTTTTATTGATTTTATCTAAAACTAGGTTTAAAGTTATTAAACCTTTGGATATTGCATAGTTACACAGTGAAGAGAACCGTGTTGTTTTATAAGTGCACTACAATCACATCCTACAACATCTCTTTTTGGAAAAAGAGTTTTAAATATATCTAATGCTTTATTATCATTTTTATCATTATATGTTGGAATTATAACTGCACCGTTTATTATTAAAAAGTTTGCATAGGTTGCTGGAAGCCTATCATTTTCATAGTACTTTGGTTCTATATGTGGAAGAGGTATAAGTTTATATGGAGTTCCTTTTAATGTTCTAAAAGTTTTTAGTTCATTTTCCATAGCTTTTAACTCTTGATAGTTTTCATCATTTTTATTATCACAAGATTGGTAAACTATAGTGTTGGTATCTACAAATCTAGCAAGTGTATCTATATGTGAGTCTGTATCATCCCCTACTAATGCACCATGATTTAACCATAATATTTTTTTAGCACCAAGTGAACTTATCAATTGCTTCTCTATACTATTTTGATTTAGATATGGGTTTCTATTTTTTTCCATCAAACATTTTGAAGTTGTCATTATGACACCTTCTCCATCGCTCTCTATTGATCCACCTTCTAAAACAAAAGGGACACTTTTGTGTGCGTATTGTTTTAGCAGACCTTTTAGTTTAAGTTGTCTTGTGATTTCATTGTCTAGTTTATAAGGAAACTTTTTACCCCAAGCGTTAAATTTAAAGTCAAGAACAGTCATCTTTGAATTTTCATCTACAGTTATACCACCAAAGTCTCTTGACCAAGTGTCGTTGCTATCTATTCGTACAAAAGTGATATTTTTTTTAATTCTTAGATTTTTAAATAAAGATTTAACATATGATAACTCACGTGCAACAATTAAACACTTTTCATATCTAGCTATAATGTTAGCAATATTTACAAAAGTAGAAATAGCTTCATCATAGTATTCATTCCAATCAGTTTGTTTATGAGGAAAAACAAGCTGTATAAACGCTTGAGGTTCCCATTGTGCTGGCAGTCGTGTCATTAATTAAACCCTTGCATAATAGTAGTACCTGAATTACTTTTTTGAGAGCGTTTTGTCTCTTTTCTTTCTTTGGCCTTGTTTGTTTTAGGTTTTTTATACCCTTTTTTATAAACTCTATTCAATACAGGTTTAGCACTATTAACTGAATCTAGTTTATTTAAAATTGATATAATAGAGAATAGTTCATTTTTATTTACAACTTTTAATATATGCTTATGTTGGTTTATTGCATCAATAAATTCAAGCTCATAATTATCTAAAATATATAGTATTGCTCCACTATACTTTAGATTTAATTTTAATTTATCTGAAAATGTATAGATATATCCATTTTGAGATATATAGTGTTCTTTAAATTTAACAGGGTTTTTTAAATTTTTAACATCATAGTATCTTTTAAAGCATACATGCGAGTTTTTTGTGCTGTAACAAATTTTTCCAAATAATACTGTGGATAAAAAAATTAATAGTAGTATAAGCTTCATAATTTTAGTTGATGTTCACTTTAGTTTCTCTACTTTGAATAATCTTAGCTACATTAGCAGAGCTTCCAAATTTAAGATATTCTCTTAATATATTTGAATTTTCTAGGAATCTGTTTTTATCCATTTGATTATACTCTTTTAAAAGGTTATCAACTGTTACTTCCTCTTGTATAAACTCTTTATGGATTGGTTCTTTCCTCATCTTGTCAAAAAATATATTTGCTAAACCTATATATTTTATTTTTACTAAGTTTTTTGCTATAAAATAATCCAAAGGTTTAGCTATGTAACTTAAGGTAAAAGGTGTACCAATAAGTGCAGCTTCAAGTGTTGCTGTTCCACTACATATAAATGCGAAGTCAACATCTTGTAGAGTTTTATGTGCATCTTTAGATATAGTAAAGTTTGATATATCACCATAAGTTTTATCTATATACTCTTGTGTAAAGTGGCTAGGGATGATAAGTATTAGTTCATTAGTAGTATTTTTGTTAATTTGAGATGCTAGTTTACTATAAATAGGCATAAGCTTTTTAATCTCACCACTTCTACTTCCAGGCATAAATGCAATTTTTTGTTTATTTGTAATAGCATCTTTAAAGTGTTCTATCTCATCTAATAAAGGGTGACCTACATATGATATTTTCTCTTTTTTACTATAAAAATCTTTTTCAAATGGTAAAATAGAACATAAAGTATCACATGTTTTTTCTATTACTGGGATTCTTTTTTTCTTCCAAGCCCAAGCTTGTGGAAGTATATAGTAGATTATCTCTTTTTTTGGGTATTTTTTCTTTATTTTTTTAGCAAGTGGTAGATTAAATCCTGAAGAGTCCATTAGTAAAATTTTATCAGCAGAAGCAGCTAACTCTACCATCTCATTATTTAGTTTTAAAAAAAATGGTAGTTTTTTAAGTGCATCTACAAAACCCATAACAGCTAAAGAACTTATATCATATGTAGGATTACCTAGAGTTTTATCGAAAATTCCTATAAACTCTACATCATCGTTTAACTCTTTTTTTAAAGCTTTTAGATGTATGTTTGATGATGTTTCTAAGGCACTTACTAAGAGTTTCATTTTCTCACTTTCATTTTATATCATACTTGTCAAATTTATTAAACTCTATAACTCTTTTTAACATATCTGTATAAACTTCACCTTTTTCTGAATAAGCAAGTAGATGTTCAACTATAAGATATGGGTCATTTGTTAAAACTCTTGATGCTCTAAAATCTTTATAAGCTTTGCTAATTGCAAGGTTATAGTAGTAGTGTTCAACTGAATGTTTAAGTGTTTTGTATTTTCTTAAATATATAGTTTTATCACCTCTGAGCCCTGATGCTGCAATTCGAGGCTCATCTTTTTTAAAAGACCAAACACCAAATATATTGTTTGCTTGTTTTGTGAACCTTGAAGTTAACCAAGCACTTTCAACAGCACTTTGTGCTAAAGCTATACTTACTGGATGAGGTTTTAAAGCTTGTAGTAACTCTTCATCTGTTTTTGCTCTATATCTTTTTTTAAGTTTTAGTATAAATTCACCATTTACGCTTGTATTTAAATCTCTTTTTACATCTTCATATTGATTATTTAATTTATTGTAAACACTAGTAACAATAGGAACTAAAATATCTTTAAAATGTTGTTTTTTCTCTTGCACACTTATAGATGGTACTTTTTTCTTTACTTTAACAACTTTAGGTATTTGTTTAACAACCTTTGGTTTGACTACCTCTACAACTTTAATCTCTTGTTTTAGTTTTTGATTTTCAATTGAACCAACAGTTGTTTTTAAAAAATCCTCTTTTAGCATAGTTACTTTTTCATCACTACAACCTGTAATAAAAATAATACCTATAAGTAGGATAAAACTCTTAAGTAAACTAAACATCAATCTGTTTTGAGTATTCATTTGTTACTTTTCCTTTAAAATATATATTATCTTTTTCATCTTTTCGAATAGTAAGTTTTTCACCACTTTTAGGGGTAACTTCTACACTATTTGGAATTAGTCCCAACTCTAGTGCTCTTAGAAAACAAGCGACCATACCTGTTCCACAAGCTTGTGTTTCATTCTCAACACCTCGTTCATATGTACGAACTTTCAATTTACCATCTTCTACTTTACAAAAGTTAACATTTGCATTATAAGCTTGTCTATATTTAGCACATAGCTCCAAATCAAACTTTTCTAAATCATCTACAACTGTAACTAAGTGAGGTACACCTGTATCGACGTGCCACCATTCTAGTCCATTTTCCTTAAATGGTTTTTTTAACTCTTTTGGTTGAGTCATTGTAGTTTCAACAATATCATCATCAACTCTACAACTAATTTCACCTGCACCTGTTAAAAACTTCATATAGTTACTGGCAATTTTATTTACAAAAGCGTAGTGAGCAACTGCACGAGTACCATTTCCACACATTGAAGCTGTACTTCCGTCATTATTATAAAATAACCATTCAAAATCAAAAACCATATGAGGTACAAGAACAATAAGCCCATCTACATCTTCTTCTTTACATAATTTTATTGCTAGATCACTATAATCTTTTCGTATATTTGTATGAAAAATAACAAAGTTATTTCCACTTGCATCGTATTTTGTAATTGTCATAAAATCATTCCTTTAAAGGCTAATTTTACACTTAAAATTTGAAATTTTGACTTAAGGGAAATAAGGATTAATTTTAATTCAGATAAAAAATGATAAAATGAAGCTATGAAAAATTTTATTGCACAATCAGAAGCTTCAAAAAAAATATTAAATATTGCCCAAATGTCGTCAGGCTTACCTGTAAATGTCTTAATTATAGGGGAGATAGGTGTTGGTAAAAAACTTTTATCACAAAATATATTGCCAGATGCTACATATTTTGATGCTAAAGTTCTAGAAGAAACACTTATAAATGGAAAACTTAATATTGATGAATATAAAGAATTAATTATTTTAAATATTGACTCAGTTTTAAATAAAAAAGAGTTTTTATTATATTTAAATGGTATAAAAATAGTTGCTACTTCAAATAGAAACTTAACGGATATAGAATCTCAGTTTGCAATAAAAATTGATATTCCACCTCTTAGTCAAAGAATAGAAGACCTTGAAGAGTTAAAAAAAATATATTTATGTGAAGCAAATGATATTTATAACACAAATATTGATATAAATGATATAGAGTTAGATTTATCATTAAATGGTAATACTTTAAAAAACTCAATATACAAAACAGTATCGATGCGAGCGTTAAGTGATGATGATATGATGGAAAGTTTAGAATACTTTATATCTAATAAGTTTGATGATGATAAAGATTATCGTGAATTATTGAGATATTTTGAAATTCCACTTTTAAATGCTGCTAAAAAAAGATTTAAATCACAATTAAAAATGGCAACAAAATTAAATATAAATAGAATCACATTAAGAAAAAAACTAGAACAATATTTCGGAGAGTAAGA
Organism: Campylobacterota bacterium; assembly: GCA_034723795.1. Lineage (GTDB taxonomy): Bacteria > Campylobacterota > Campylobacteria > Campylobacterales > Arcobacteraceae > JAIOSF01. The sequence continues at coordinate 6,503 of JAYEPG010000079.1, read as the reverse complement.
TGGAAAATCAAAATTTTTATGAAGAGTTAATCGAGTATGATTTAAACCCATTTTTACTATTTGATTCAAATGGAAAAGTAAAAAGTTATAACAAAGAAGCAGAGTTTTTATTAAACTTTGTATCTATTAAAGAGTTATTTGAATTAGCAGTTTCAAATGCCAGTGCAAACTTTGGTTTCAATCAAAAGTATATATCTTTAAAATATAACAAACAATCTTACTATGCTATTTTAGTTGGATATATAAGTGAAGATGAGATAGCACTTAGACTTTATAAAGTTGTTTCAAATAAAATAAATACAATAAATAATAATAAGCTAAAACTTGTAAATATATTTAGTTTAATTGATTTATCAAAAAACAGTACACTTTTAAGTTCTGATTTAAAAATAGATGAACTATATGATATATCAATTCCAGAAATGAAAATAAATATTAACAATTTTTTATTATGTTTAAATGAATGTTTTACATATTTTTTAAATGATGAGAAAATATCTCTTGCTGTACAAATAAAAATTGGTGAATATGAGATAATAGATAATATAAAATATAAGATAGTTTCACTTGAGTTTATTTCAGATAGAAAAGTAGAACTTTATAATGATATAGAACAAAAAGCAGCAAATGCAAATGTAAATATATTTATTAACCACAATAGACTAAGTCTAGAGTTGCCAATGATACTTTAATTGTATATAAAATATACAATTTTATAAAGCTATTTCTTCTAAAGTATGATAAAGTGGTACACTTTATTTTTAGGAGAGAATTATGACACCAGAAGTTTCTTATGTAATTGATACATTTTTTGCACTTTTTGCATTTGTATTGATTATATTTATGGTACCAGGTTTTGCTATGTTAGAAGCAGGACTTGTAAGAACAAAAAATGTTACAGCTGTATTGATGATGAATACAATGATTTATGCAATAGTATCAATGGCATTTTTATTAATAGGTTACTCTATTGCATTTGGTGATTTTGGAGCAGATAGTATGAGTAAATGGGCTGCTTTTTTATTCCAAATGGCATTTGTTGGTAAAATTATAAATATTGTAAGTGGTGGAGTTAGTGAAAGAGCTAGAATAATACCATTTGTATTTTTTGCTATTATTATGGCTGGATTTATTTATCCTACGGTAGTAAACTGGTCGTGGGGTTCTGATATGTTAGAAGGAACTATGCTTGACCTTACTATGTATGATTTGGCTGGATCTACTGTAATTCACTCAACTGGTGGATGGGCTTTACTTGCAGCTATTTTAATAATAGGAGCAAGAAAAGGTAGATACCCAAAAGGGGGTGGAGTTAGAGTTATCTCTGCTTCAAATGTTCCACTTGTAACTTTAGGTGCATTTCTTTTATGGATTGGTTGGTTTGGTTTCAATGGTGGTTCTGTTGGAAGTATCGCTTCAAAAGAGAATGCAGACCTTGTAGCACTTACAATTTTAAATACAAACACAGCAGGACTTGCAGGGGCAATAACTGTTGGACTTATGATGTATTTAAAGTATAAAAAACTAGATATTACTATGGTTTTAAATGGTGCTTTGGGTGGATTAGTTGCAATAACTGCAGGACCTGATCTTTATAATATCTATCAGCCTATTTTAATAGGTGCTATTGGTGGTATGTTAGTTGTTGTATTTGTACCATTATTTGATAAGTTTAGACTTGATGATCCTGTAGGTGCTTTATCTGTTCACTTAGTAAATGGTATTTGGGGAACTTTAGCTGTAGGTATATTTGCAAGTGATCCAGCAAATGGTATCACTTTTATGGGACAGTTAAAAGGTGTAATTGTTGTAGCAATATTTGCTTTTGTAAGTAGTTATATAGTATTATTTATTATCAATAAAATGATGCCATTAAAATCAACTTCAGATGAAGAGATGGAAGGTCTTGATGTGAATGAGTGTGGGCTTGAAGCTTATCCAGAATTCAAGAGAGCTTTTTAG
>JAYEPG010000079.1:0-4441 GCA_034723795.1 Campylobacterota bacterium | reverse complement strand
TTATATAGTATTATTTATTATCAATAAAATGATGCCATTAAAATCAACTTCAGATGAAGAGATGGAAGGTCTTGATGTGAATGAGTGTGGGCTTGAAGCTTATCCAGAATTCAAGAGAGCTTTTTAGCAATAGAAAATAAAAATGCAAACTCGCTTTGCATCGTGGAGATAAATTATTAAAAAATTTACTTTTTTATATAATTTATTAGGAACGAATAACAAAATGACAAGGAATATTATGAAAAGAATTGAAGCGGTTATTAAACCATTTAAATTAGAAGATGTAAAAGATGCTTTAACAGAAGCTGGAATCACTGGTATGACAGTATCTGATGTTAAAGGATATGGTAGACAGCAAGGTCACTCTGAACTATATAGAGGGGCTGAATATGTTGTTGATTTCTTACCAAAAATTAAACTTGATTTAGTTGTTGCTGGTGAAGATGTAGATAATGTAGTTAAGCTTATTTCTGATGCTGCAAAGACAGGTAAAATTGGTGATGGTAAAATCTTTGTATCTGATATTCAAAGAATTATAAGAATCAGAACTGGCGAAGAGGACGAAGAAGCCATATAGATGGCTTCAAGAAGCCTAGAGACTAAATGTCCCTATATTGCCGACGCAAGAAGCAATATAAATAAAGTTAATTTTTATTACTTTTATTTTATATACTGTGAATATTTGAAATAAAACTTAACTTTTCAATATATTTAATAAATATAAAATATAATTTTAGTTAAGATATTAGTAGAAAGATGAGTGTGATATAAATATTGAGTTTTAAGTTGTTAGTTTTAGCAAGATTAGATTTCAAAAGATAGGTTACTTTATATTTTCGACCACCTTTAAAAAGGTGTATAAACAAACAACAAGGAAGATGCAATGGCAGATACAGTAAACGGAAAAGTTAAATGGTTCAATAGTGAAAAAGGTTATGGTTTTATCGAGCAATCGAATGGTGGAAAAGATGTATTCGTACACTTCAGACAAATCAATAACACAGGTTACGGAAGAGTTTCTTTAGAAGAAGGTCAAGAAGTAACTTTTGAAATCGGTGAAGGTCAAAAAGGTCCTCAAGCTGAGAACGTTTCAATAGTATAATTTATACTATTACTTTAAAAAGAGATAGATTTTTCTATCTCTTTTTTTTATGCCCAATTTAATGTAATTAGATTGTGGTACTTGTAAGTTTTTTAATCCTCTTACAAACATATTCTAAATCTTCACTCTTAATATCAAGCTTTATAATCATTCGTATAATAGCTTTAGAAACAGTAGGTTGCCTAATAGCCCCTACGATATAACCATCATCCATAAGGCTTTTTTGTATTGATACAACTTTTTTGTTATTATTTATCACTATTGGTACTATCAATGATTCTGAATCAATATTTAATATACTTTTTACTATATCTCTATTTTTTTTTATCTTTTTATATAAATCTTTTTTATTTTTTATTATATATTTTAAACTTTGTAACCCTAGTGCTATATCAAACAAAGATGGTGCAGTACTATAAATAATTGGTTTTGCTCTATTTTCTAAGAAACTAATTATTTCAGTAGAAGCTAAGATATAAGCCCCGTAACTTCCATATGCTTTTCCTAAAGTTCCCATTTTTATATGATTTGCTTTTGGTATGATATTCCAATAGTCAAACCAACCTAAAAGATTTTTTCCTATTACTCCTGAACTATGTGCTTCATCTACTAATAATATAGTATTGTATTTAGTAGCAATTTGATTAAACTCTTTTGGTGCTATATCTCCACCCATAGAGTAAACACCTTCTATAGCTATAATAATTCTTGAATTTTTTGATATATTTTCATTTTGTATTTTTTGTTCCAAATCATTAAAGTCATTATGTTTAAAAACTACAACTTTGCCTTGGACTAATTTTGTTGCAAGCATACCACTAGCATGATAATCTTCATCTATAAAAAGTATATCTTTTGTTCTTACCATACTTTCAATCAAAGATATATTTGCTAAAAATCCACTCCCTACTACTATACCAGATTCAAATTTATTAAGTTTAGATAATTTTTGCTCAAATTTTTTATGTATTGTAGAGTAACCATTTACAAGTATTGAGGCTTTTGGTGCAAAAGAATTTTGCTTTATTACTTGTTTGTATGCTTTTTTAAAGATTGTTTTATTTGAAGCAAGTCCTAAATAATCATTTGAAGCTAAATCAATAAGACTTTTATCATATATTTTTCTAACTCTTAAACGATTTGATTTCTTGATTGCATTCAACTCTTTTTCATAACTTATCATTGTTTTATATACTCCATCTAAAGTGATTTTAACATAGTGTTAATAAAATAATGTTTGATGAGAGAATGTTAGATAATATATGCTACAATATAGTTTATTAAGTATAAGATTTTATTATAAGACTAATAGGAGACTAAGATGAAAAATAGTTTATTAAAATTCGGTATAGTATTTATAGTCCTATCAACTTTAGTATTTATAATATTAAACTATGAAAGAAGTACTAAAATAGAGTTACACTTAGAAAATAAAACAAAACAATATGAACAAAACTATAATGCTACATATAAGGGTTATAAAAATTTAGCAAAAGTTATATTTGAAACTGATATAAATTCAAATGAAGTAAAGAAGATATTTGCTCAAGCTTCTATAACTAAAGATAAAGAGCAAGATATAGTTAGAAAAAAGTTATATGATAAATTAAAAAATACATATGAATTATTAAAAAGTTATAATATAAAGCAGTTGCATTTTCATCTACCTTCAAATGAAAGTTTCCTAAGGTTTCACAGACCTAATCGTTTTGGAGATAACCTTACAAATGTAAGAGAAACTATAAAATACTCAAATGATAACAAAGAACAAATTGATGGATTTGAGGAGGGGAGAATTTACAATGGATATAGATTTGTATACCCTTTATCATATGATGGAAAACATATAGGTACAGTTGAGGTCTCTTTTAGTACTTTAGTTATGAGTTTGGAGATGGTAAGTAACTATAAAGTTATAACACAATTTCTTATCTCTAAAGAGGTAGTTGGTCAAAAAGTATTCGATGATGAAAAAAGTAATTATGTAAAGTCACCTTTGGAAGATTTTTATATAGAGAAAAAATCAGCAAAAGTACTTGCCGATATAAATAATATAAATATTGCTGAACCTTTATCTAAAAAAACTAATAAGATTGTTAAAAATAGAGGATTTGATAATGATTCATTTTCTATATATGATACATATAGAAAAAATATAGTAACCTTTATAAAAGTTAAAAACCCTATAAATAGAAGTGTTGTTGGGATACTTGTCGTTCAAAGTGATGCTAGTTATATTGTAAATAAAAATAGAAATTTTTATATCGTGATGTTCTTTTCTATCCTTTTAATTACTGTGGGATTGCTTCTAATTTATAAAGAATTAGAACAAAAATATAAATTTAGAATTGAGGCTGAAAAAGAGCGTAAAATAAATAAAAAACTACAAAAGCTAAATGATGAAGTTAAAGAAAGTAGAAATGAAGTTGAAAAACTAAATGAAGGACTTGAACTAAAAGTTAAAGATGAAGTTCATAAAAATGTATTAGCTCAAGAGAAACTATTTAAATCTGAAAAAATGGCTAGTATGGGTGAGATGATAGGAAATATTGCACACCAATGGAGACAACCATTGAGTGTTATAAGTACAGTAGCAAGTGGTATCCAATTACAGCAAGAACATAAGATATTAACAGATGAATTACTACTTAATTCATGTGAACAGATAATTGAAAATACACAAAACTTATCAGATATAATTAATAATTTTAGTGATTTTATAGAAAAAGATAGAGAAAGAGAACTATTTAGTTTAAAAAGTAATCTAAATAGATTTATGAGTTTAATTGTTGGTTCTTTAAAACATGATCATATAAATATAGTTTTAGATGTTGATGATGATGATATAAAAATAGATGCATATCCATCAGAACTTATACAATGTTATATGAATATCTATAATAACTCAAATGAGGCTTTCCATCATAATACAATAGATGATAGAGTGATTTTAATAAATGTAATTAAAGATGATAGTAAACTTTGTATAATATTTCAAGATAATGCAGGTGGAATAAAAGATGATATTTTACCTAAAATATTTGAACCATATTTTACTACTAAACATCAAAGTCAAGGTAAAGGTTTAGGTTTACATATGACATATAATCTAATAGTAAATGGAATGGGTGGAACAATAGAGGCTTCAAATAAACATTTTGAATATAAAAGTAAAGAGAACTATGGTGTAGAGGTGAAAATAATATTACCAGTTTAGGTATATTATAAAGTAATATTCTCTAAATATTCTAGTTCGTCACCTGCAAAAATAATTGCATCAACACAATAAGTAGCATCGAGATTTTTAACTTTTAAATAGTACTCTATACTTCTATAAAG
>JAYEPG010000078.1:0-12825 GCA_034723795.1 Campylobacterota bacterium | reverse complement strand
AGTAAAAGAAAAAGTAGAAATAGCTAAAAATAAAGTAGATAATTCTTCTGAAAATAATAATATTTCTAATACAAAAAAAGTTGAAGTTGCAGTAGATAAAATAAAAGATAAAGAAACTGTTGTAGAAGAAAAAATAGAAATTAAAAAAGAGACTAAAAATATAAGTGAATTGGACTCTGAAGATTTAAGTGCTGATGAGAAGTTAGTAGAAAAACCAGTTGACTCTAAAAATACTAAAACTATTGAAAAAGAGTTAAATATAAAAAACTTAAATCAAGTAGTAGATAACATTGTAGAAAATAATTTTGAAAAAAAAGATAAAACAACTACTGATTTATCAGAAAGTTCAATTAAAACTGTAGAGACAAAAAGTGCAGAGGTATCAAAAAACCCATTAATGGCAAATATGTTTTTAAGTGCACAAAAGAACCTAAGAGAGATAATATCTAAAGAGCAAGTATCTAATGCAAAAAAGAATTTAGAGGAAAATAAAACAATAAGTGGTGTTAAAAAGAGTGCCCAAATGTTAGATTTAAATTTAAAAGATGCAAAAATAAAAGTTGATGAAACAAAAGTCGATGAAAATGCTATAAAAAAAGATACTTCAAAACCATTTATCTCAAATAGTAATTCTATGTTAAATAAAATGGTTATGCAAACACAAGTTACTCAAGGTTTGGCTAAAGAAAGTATTGAAAATTCGAAAACACAAGAGAAAACAATCTCTACAGAAACTGCAACAATCAAAGAAAAAGAGACTACTGTATCTATGACAGTTCCTCCTGTAGTTGTAGAAACTATACAAAATAAAATTATAGGTGCTCAACAAAAAGTAGGTACTTTTATGAGTGATGTTGCTAGAAATATGTATCTAAACTATAAGCCACCAGTAAATACATTTAAAATTGATCTTAACCCTGCAAATTTAGGTAGTATATCAATAATAATGAGAAGTAATAAAGCTGATAATAGTATTAGTGTTAGTATGAATATGAGTAACTCTTCTACAATGGATGTTTTTTCAGAAAATAAATCATCACTACAGTCAGCAATTGCTAGGAACTTTAATGATGGTTCAAGTGTTAATTTAAGTTTTGATATGCAAGGTGATAGTTCTCAAAATAGTTTTGAACAATTTAAAGAAAATCAAAACAATCAACAAAAAGGTGACCAACAAGACTCTACATCAGGTTCACATGAAAATGAGGAAGAAGTAGTAGCAGAAAATAATGATTATATGTAAGTATAATATAGGCTAATTAAATGCAAGAATTAATATCTTTACTTGATCAGCAGACTATACTTTCATTTTTCCTTGTTTTAGCTAGAATACTTGCTTTTATGGCATTTATGCCTATTGTAGGACATAAAACAGTAAACCCTACTATTAGAATTGCAATCTCATTTTATTTAGCAGTTTTTTTATTTCCTTTGGTTGACTATAACCAAAATATTATTACTCAAGAAACATTTATCATAGCATTAGTAGGTGAGATAACACTTGGACTTGTTGCTTCTTTTTTAGTACAAATTGTATTTGCTGCTGTTCAAATTGTTGGTGATTTAATAGGTTATGCTACCGCATTATCAATGGCAAATATGTTTGATCCTACTACTGGTACACAACAAGGTATAATAAGTAGGCTTTTATATCTTATTATTTTGGTAATATATTTAGAATCTGGTATGTATGAAATCACCTTATATATGTTAGGGATAAGTTTCGGGAATATAACATTGGGAACATTTAATCTATTTGATTTTGATGGTATATCATATGCAATAAAAGAGATAAATATGATGTTTGCATTTGCTTTTTCATTTGCATTTCCTCTATTTTTTATTGGATTTATTATGGATGTTTATTATGGTTATGGGACGAAATCTATGCCTGCATTTTCACCATTTGTAATTACATTTCAAATTAAATTTACATTAATTTTTATTTTTATGTTATTAGGTTTTGAGATATTTGTTGATAGTTTTACCTCTTATTTTATAAGTAAGTTTGAATAGGATATTGATTAATTATGGCTGATGAAGAAGAAAAGACCGAGGAACCCACGGGTAAGAAAATAGAAGATGCCAAAAAGGAAGGTAACGTCCCTAAATCTGCTGAGGTTCCAGGTGCCGCAATACTTTTTTTTAGTTCTTTATATTTACTGTTTTTTGCTGATTCTCTATTTTTAGAAATACAAAATATGATGCAATATATATACTCTTTTATAGGTACGCAAATGGATGGTAGATTATTTACTTCCATTACTGCAAGAGTTATATATACAATGCTGTATGCATTATTTCCGTTATTTTTACTTGTAGTGTTTTTAGCGGTTATTTTTAATTTAATGCAATTTGGTTTTGTAGTTACTCCACTTAAATTAGAGTTAAATAAAATTAATCCTATAAGTGGATTTAAAAATATTTTTAGTGCTAAAAAAGCTATTGAAGCATTAAAGTTAACAGCTAAACTTATTCTTATTTTTATAGTTATGTTAATAATATTGGCTATTATATGGGATGATATTTTAGCAATAATGGATAAAGAGATTAATGCATCAATGGAATCAATGGTAGAGTTAACAATGTATTTTTTATTAACAATTTTGTTAATTATAATCATTTTTGCTATAATAGATTTCTTTTTTACAAGGCATTACTATTTTAAACAACTTAGAATGTCTAAACAAGAGATAAAAGATGAGCATAAGCAGATGGATGGTGATCCTTTAGTTAAAGGTAGAATTAGACAGATACAAATGAAAATGGCAAAGCAAAGGATGATGTCTGATGTTCCAGATGCCGATGTGGTTATTACAAACCCAACACATTATGCGGTAGCATTACAATATGATAAAGAGAAATCTTCTGCTCCTATTGTTTTGGCAAAAGGTATTGACTTTTTAGCATTAAAAATAAAAGATATAGCACGCGAAAGTGATATACCTATTATAGAAGACCCAGCTTTAGCAAGAGCTATTTATGAACAACTTGAGGTAGAACAAGAGATACCAGAAGTTTTCTATAGAGCAATTGCTGAAATTTTTACATATATATACAATTTAAATGGAAATCAACCCAAGTAGGAGTTTATCTTAAGATGAAAAAATTATTTTATGTTTTATTATTAACATCATTGTTAATTTCAAATAGTTATGGAAAAAAAGATTTTTATTATAGTTTTGTTGGTGATGATCTTACCCAAATATCTCAAAAACAAAAAGAAAAGATTATAGATGGAAATAATAGGTTAAAAACTATTAGAAGATTTGTTAATGAAGGGCAGTTAGGTTTAGCTCTAAAACAAATTGAAATTTTTAGAAAATCTAATAAAACTGAAATATTAGATTCAAATATAATATTACTTCACGGTGAAATATTATATAAATTGCAAACAAAAACAAGAGCACTTGAAGCTGATCAAATAATGGAAAAAGCAATTCACAGTTCAAAAATAAGTCAAGAGGATTTGTTAGATGCTTATAGATTATTAGTATTGATAAAAATTCGTATAAATAAAATTAAAGATGCTGAATATTATGCAAAAGCTATAGAACATAATTTTGATGATCCTTTATCTAAAGTATATGGAAAAGTCGCACTTGCACAAATAGATGTCCAAAGGCGTGAGTATAGAAAAGCGATAAAAAAACTAAGAAAAGAGTTAATTGAAACAACAAGTTTAGATGTTGCTACTATTATTGCTGATGAATTATATGATGCCTATATTTTAAATAATGATGATGAAAAAGCGTATGAATTAGCAGAGAAAGTTTTACGTAAAAACATTGATTATTATGCAAATGATAGTTATAAAGCTTTAAAAAAGATAGATAAATTAATTAAGGCTGATATGCCAAAATTTGCTATTAATATTATAAAAAAACTATTAGATAATGCTAGTGTTACAGATAGTATTGATAACTTCAAATTCATATTAGCAAATACATATATGGATTTAGCAGGATTTGAAAAAAAATATATGCCTATGGCAAAAGAGATATATGAAGAGCTTATAAGAGGTAAAAAGGATAGTCCTTATATAAAGAGAGCAAAAGTTATATTAGATGAGATTATTATGAGGGAGGGTAAATTTGACCCTCAAATGATAGCTTCAAAATACAGTGGTATTGATTCTATGCAAAATAAAGCTTTAATGCAAGAGCTATTAAATGCAATTGAAGATGAAAAATATGAACAAATTATTAGAATGAAAAAGATATATAGTGGTATATATTTAAAAATTGTTAAAAGGTTTGGATATGAAAGTATTGAACAAGTTTATAATATAATCAACTCTAAAATGATTAAATACTATTTAAAAACAAACCAATGTCAACAATTAAATAATGTAATAAAATCAGTTTCAGATGAAGCGTTACTATTACTAATAGAAGACAAAACAGCTACAGAAGATCTATTTGCTTGTATGACAGAATTACCAGAGAAAAGATCATATTTAGTAGCAAAAAATGTTTTTGGTAAATCAAAAAATCCAGAGGTTTATTTACATTTAGAAAAAATAGCATTACTGTTAAATAACAATAAAGATGCTTATAAATTTTCTCAAAAAATTGATATGTTAAATGCAATAGAAACACCAGGACTTAATGATATATTATCAGATGAATTTTTATATAGGTTTTTAATATATGGAAATAAAGATAGTTCACATAGTATGGAAAAGTTTTTTTCTTATGCTAGAGAAAACCAAGAGTTTATATATAATAATGAAAATAATCCATTAATTATTGATTTTTATTATCAATACTATTTATATCTTTTAAAAGAGAAAGAATATGAAAGTGCGAATGAAATTTTATATAAATTATATGATAAACAATTAGAGATGAATGCAAGAGTTTATTCCCCATTTGTTGAAATAGAGTTAGCAAAACTAGCAAAACTTGATGATAATTATGAAAAGTCATTAGAATATTTAAAACATGGATTAAATATTAAAAGAATGAAAGATGGAAAAAGTATTGATAGAAAAATTAAAAAATCTGATTTAGCACGTATATATTATGAGATGGCTAAAATTTATGAATATTTAAATAAAACAAATAGATATAAAGCAATAATTAAAAAATGTAAAAATTTAAAAAATATAAATAGCTTTTATAAAAAAATGTGTGATAAATTATAATGGTAAATTTAGATAATTTACTAAATAGCATCACTAGCGATAATCTATTTGTACCTTTTGGAAGAATTACCAATATTAATAGTTCAAATATAATAGCAAATGGTTTAGAGGTTGCAATTGGGGATATAGTTAAAATAGAATCAGTAGCACATCTATATACTGTTTTAGGTATGGTGGCTTCCATTACAGAAAAAAACTTTACTGTTGTTCCCTTTTCATTTATTGATGGTTTTAAAATTGATGATAAAGTATATTTACAAAAAGAGGGTTTAAGTGTAAAGTGTGGATATGGATTATTAGGTAGAGTTGTAAATGCTCTTGGTGATCCAATAGATGGAGCTGGAAAACTTACAAATATTGAAGAAGAGTCTGCCATAAATAAAAATACTATTTCACCTTTAGAAAGAGGTATTATAGATGAAAGATTCTCAACTGGTGTAAAAGCGATTGATTCAATGTTGACATGTGGTAAAGGGCAAAAAGTTGGTATATTTGCGGGTTCTGGTGTTGGTAAATCTACACTAATGGGGATGATTGTAAAAGGTTGTGAAGCACAAATAAAAGTTATTGCACTTGTAGGGGAAAGGGGTCGTGAGATACCTGAGTTTATCCACTACAACCTTGAAAATAATCTTGAAAATACTGTTATTATAACTGCTACTAGTGATGAATCATCATTAATGAGAAAATATGCAGCATTTACTGCAATGGCAATTGCTGAGTTTTTTAGAGATAAAGGGCACGATGTATTACTTATGATGGATTCTGTTACAAGGTTTGCAATGGCTCAAAGAGAGATAGGATTAAGTACAGGAGAACCACCAACCCAACGTGGTTATCCACCATCTGTTTTTGCACTATTGCCTCAACTTATGGAAAGAGCAGGTTCAAATAGTAAAGGGACGATAACTGCTTTTTTTACAGTTTTAGTTGATGGTGATGATTTAAGTGACCCAATTGCAGATCAAAGTAGATCAATTCTAGATGGACATATTGTATTAACTAGAAAACTAACAGAAGAGGGGTTTTATCCCCCTATAGATCTTCTACAAAGTGCATCAAGGGTAATAGATAAGGTTATTACAAAAGAACAATATAATAGGTTTTTAAAGTTAAAAAGGATATTATCATTAATAAAAGAGAATGAAGTACTCTTAAGAGTTGGTGCATACAAAAAGGGTATGGACAAAGAACTTGATAGTGCTTTATATAAAAAAGATAAGATAAAAGCTTTTTTAACTCAAGGTACAGGTGAGTTGTATTCTTATGATTCAATTGTAAAAACACTTATGGAGGTGACAAATGATTGATAGAACTAGTAGTATGTTATACCATATCAGTAATTTAAATACTGAAAATGAAAGAGTGAGTTATCAGATGGCTTCGGGGAAAGTTCTTGACCAAGGTAGTGATGATGCTATGCTTCATGCAAGGGTGATATCTCTTGAAGATGATTTAAGGGTTACAGAAGGGTTAAAACTTCAGATTGAAAAAACAAGAGCACTAAATGATACAGCTGATGCAACTATGGGTGAGACTAAAATTGCTTTGGATTCCATTAAAATTGACTTAATGAAAGGTTTGAATGATGGAATGGATAGAAGTGATAAATTAGCACTTGCAACAAACCTTAGAGGTATCAGAGAAAATATGATTGATAGAGTAAATACAGAAGTAGATGGTGAATATTTGTTTGCGGGTTCTGTAACTACAAATCAAACTTTAGTCAAAGATGCAGACTTTAAATTAAATGGTCAAATTGATTTTGGTGGAGATGGTTTTTTACGAGAGATAGCAGTTCAACCAGGTAGTTATCGTGATAGAGGTGTTACTGCTTATGATGTAAGTTTTTATAATGCTAGTACCGCAACAGCAGATACACAATTTACTTTTACGGAAGGTGAAAGAATAATTGATGAAAATGGAAACGAATGGAAAGTACTTGACCAAAATGGTGATGTCTATGATATAAATGATATAACAACAGTTCCTGCAGTTGTTGCAACATCATTACAGCAGTATGACCACAATGGTAAAATTGTTGATGTATCTGCTCATCCAGATTCTAATATTTTATTAACATCAACAACTGCCCAAGTAGAAGCAACAGCTGGTGCACAAGCAGTAAGAGGAACATTTACATTAGATGTTCCAGCAACTCCTGAGGGGAGATTATTTGAAGCAAAACATAACTATTTTGACGATTTAAATATTGTAATTAATGCACTTGAAGGTCACTTAACAAAACTTGATGGTACAAAGGGTAATATTGCGAATGAAGCTTTGGTTGATGATACTCTAAGAACAGGTTTAGGGCAAACTACAGACCAATTTGACGCAACAAATATTGGGCATGGTGAACTTGGTGGAAGAAATGCTGTTTTTGAAGTAGCTTATGATAAAATTTTAACACAAGAGACACATTATAATATTTTGATTCAAGAGACAGGTGGGGCTGATTTGGCGAAGCTTGCAATGGAATCTAAATCGTTAGAGATGACATACCAAGCTTTATATACAACAATATCTAAGATGAATCAACTTTCATTAATTAATTTCTTAAAATAGAAGAGTATTTTATTTTAAATGAATATTAAAGATATATTATTTAGGAAAGAGTATGTTCTAGTAGGGTTTATATTTGCGATGTTAGCGATTATTATCGTTCCATTGCCAAAATCAATGCTAGACTTCTTTCTTATTTTATCTTTAACATCGGCAATATTAATACTGCTTATTTCACTTTTTATCCAAAAACCAACTGATTTATCTACTTTTCCAACACTACTTTTAATTCTTGTACTTTTTAGACTATCCCTTAACATTGCAACTACAAGATCTATACTTAGTGAAGGTCATAATGGTCCAGATGAGGTAAGTTCCATTATTGCTGCATTTGGTGAGTTTGTTGTTGGTGGAAATATGGTAATTGGTGTGATTATATTTATTATTCTTGTACTTATTAACTTTATGGTTGTTACTAAAGGTGCGGGTAGAGTTGCAGAAGTACAAGCTAGATTTAGTTTAGATTCTTTACCTGGTAAGCAAATGGCGATTGATGCAGATTTAAATGCAGGTTTTATAGATGATAAACAAGCAAAAGTTAGACGTGAAGAGTTAGCTGCTGAAGTTAGTTTTTATGGTACTATGGATGGTTCGGCTAAGTTTGTAAAAGGTGATGCCGTTGCTGGTATTATTATCACATTAGTAAATCTTATTGGTGGATTGATGATTGGTATTTTCCAACACGATTTAACAGCAGCTCAAAGTGGAGAGATATATACAATTTTAACAATTGGAGATGGGCTTGTTGCTCAAATCCCAGCACTTATTATATCAACAGCAACTGCAATTATTATTACAAGATCAAATTCAGATGATGAAAAATTTGCAAGTGGTACAATTTCACAATTAGTAAATGATAGCAAATCACTTGTTATGACAGGTATAGCATTGATGTTGTTTGGACTAGTTCCAGGTTTTCCTACTGGAATTTTATTTTCTATGGGTATATTACTTGCAGGGATTGGTTATGTTGTTTATATGGTTGAGGCTGAACAAGATAACGCTTTTACTAGGTTTGTTAAAGGTAGTGAAAATATAAAACAAACAAAAGATAAAAAAGAACAATCTGCAAAAGATAAAGCGAAGAAAAAAGAAGCAGCAATGCCAACTGAAGAGCAAACAATCGATAAAACTATGAAGCTAGAAGTTTTAGAATTAAAACTTGGACCAACACTACTTAGACTTGTACAAGGTGATAGTGAGTTACTAGATAAGATTAAAGGTATAAGAAATAAAATAGCAGGTGATTTAGGGTTTGTTATTCCACAAATTAGAATTAGTGATGATGCTACACTAAATATGAACCAATATTCATTTAATTTAAAAAGGATCCCTATTGCAAAAGGTAATGTTGAGTTAAATAAACTCTTAGCAATGGGTGGAATTGCCGGGGCAAAAGTTGTAGGTAAAAGGGTAAAAGAACCAGTTTTTAACCTTGATGCGATATGGATTGATGAAACATATAAAGATGAAGCTTTAAACAAAGGGTTTACAGTTGTTGATGCACCAACAATTATATCAACTCATCTATCAGAGCTTATTAAAAAACATGCAGAAGATATTATTACAAGACAAGATTTAGTTGATTTAATAAATAGACTTAAAGAGACTTTTCCAATCATAGTAGAAGAAGCTATGAAAGTAACCACTTATGGTGTTTTACTAAAAGTTTGTAAAGATCTTTTACATGAAAATATCCCATTGATTGATATGATTACTATTTTGGAATCTGTATCAGATATTGCTGAGCACACTAAATCTCCTGATATTATTTTAGAACACGTAAGATCTAAACTGTTTAGACTAATTACAAATAAATTTACAGCTCCTGATGGGTCATTGCATATTATTACAATAAAGTCTGAAATAGAGCAAGATTTTATAAGTAAATTACAAGAGCAACATGGTGTAAGCCACCTTATGCTTAGTATTGGTGAGATTAATAACTTAGTTACAAAAACAAGAGAGTTAATTACAAATATTGAGGCAAAAGGTGTTACAACTATATCAATGATAGTTGATCCTAGTTTAAGAAGAAGAATTTCAGAAATATTTGAAAAATTTGGTTTAAAAATAGCTGTTTTAAGTCATGCTGAACTTGATGCAAAGGCTGACTTTACAATTGAAGGAACTTTAGAGTTTTAAAGTATTATTTAGATAAAATAAAAAAAATTAAAATCTAAAGGATACAACATGAACGGTGATTTATTTGGTTCACTACTTCCCCTTATCGTATTATTTGCGATATTCTACTTTCTAATTATTAGACCACAACAAAAGCAACAAAAAGAGCATGCAGCGATGTTAGAGGCACTTGAAAAAGGTGATAAAATCTTAACAAACGGTGGATTAATTGTTGAAATTGTTAAAGTTGAAGATTTGTTTTTAACAGTAAAAAATGTTGATGGTGGTACATTAAGACTTGCAAGAAGTTATGTTGCAAGTAAATGGGAAGAATAAAAAAAGGATATAGTTCTTGAAATTTTTTAACTACAGAATAGTTATATTTATGTTAATAACAGTATTTGGTATAGTTTTTTCTATACCATCTTTTTTGCAAACCAATGAGGGTAAAAAAATATCTTTAGGTCTTGACCTACAAGGTGGTCTTCATATGCTTTTAGGTGTTCAAACACAAAAAGCAGTTGAAGGTAAAATCAAATCAATTGCAGCTACAGTTAAATACTTTTCAGATAACGAAGATATATTAATCGAAGATTTAATGATTCAAAAAGATCATTTAAGTTTTATTTTACTTGATAGTGATGAAGAGATGAAACTTGATACCATGTTAGCAGAAATTACAGGTCTTGATATAAATAAAGGTTCAGATTTAATTTATACAATTAAATTAACACCTATTGAGATAGATGTAGTAAAGGATATGGCAGTATCACAAGCTGTTGAAACTATAAGAAATAGACTTGATCAGTTTGGACTTGCGGAGCCTTCTGTTGTAAGACAAGGTAAAACTGATATTGTGGTTGAACTTCCTGGTATTAAAACACAAGAAGAGGAACAAAGAGCAAGAGAACTTATTTCAAAACCTGCAAATCTTGAACTTATGGCTATTGATGAATTAAAAGCTGATCAAGTTTACAATTTAACTAATGAAGAAGCACAAGAGATAGGTGATGTTATTTTAGAGGATACAAATGATCCTAAAGTAAAGTATCTTATCCAGCAGATTCCTATTTTAACAGGTTCTCAAATAGTAGATGCTAAGGTTGCTTTTGATCAACAAACAAATCAACCTATTATCAACTTTACTCTAAGTACATTTGGAGCACAAGTGTTTGGTGATTTTACTGCTAAAAGTATTGGAAAAAGACTTGCTGTTGTTCTTGATGGAAAAGTTTTTTCTGACCCTGTTATTCGTGAAAGAATTGGTGGTGGAAGTGGACAAATTAGTGGAAACTTTACTGTAAATGAAGCTGGTAACATTGCGATTGCTTTAAGAAGTGGAGCTTTACCTGCACCAGTTATTATGCTAGAAAAAAGAAGTGTAGGACCAAGTTTGGGTGCTGATAGTATAAATGCATCTATGATGGCATTGGTGTCAGGATTTGTACTAGTTATTATATTTATGGTTGTTTATTATGGTATAAGTGGTGTTATTTCAAATATAGCACTTGTTACAAATATCTTTATTATTATTGCAGTTATGGCTATGTTTGGAGCTACACTAACACTTCCTGGTATGGCAGGTATAGTTTTAACTGTCGGTATGGCAGTTGATGCAAATGTTATTATTAGTGAAAGAATTAGAGAGTTACTAAAAGCTGGACAAAGTATACCAAAAGCTATTGAAGATGGTTATAAAAATGCCATGAGCGCGATTTTAGATGCTAATATAACTACACTTTTAGTTGCAGTTATTTTATATGCTTATGGAACTGGACCTATAAAAGGTTTCGCTATTACTATTAGTATTGGTATTTTGGCTTCAATGGTTACAGCTATTTTGGGTACACATGGTATATATGAAGCACTAATGCCAAAAATGGTTAAAGATAAAAACTTAAAAAAATGGTTTGGTATTAAATAATGGAAGGTAAAAGATAATGGAAATATTCAAATCAAATAAAACTTATGATTTCATGGGTAAAAGATTACCATTTTTAGGGTTTTCTGCATTTTTAGTTGTAGCATCATTTGTTTTATTATTTACAAAAGGTTTAAACTTAGGAATTGATTTTTCTGGTGGAACTTTAGTTCAAGTACAATACACACAAAATGCTCCTATTGATAAAATAAGAGATGTATTATCAACAAATGCCGTGGAACAAATGCCCTTGGGGTATGAAAAGTTTGATAATGCAACTGTTACTAAGTTTGGTAGTGACAGTGAGGTTATTATTAAAATACCAACATCAACTACTACTCTTGGAAAAGATATAGGTGATGATGTACGAGAAATATTAAAACCAACTGGACAGTATGAGATACGAAGAGTTGATATGGTTGGACCTAAAGTTGGTAATGCTTTACAAGAAAAAGGTATTATGGCTTTAAGTTTAGCACTTATAGTTATCCTTATTTATGTATCATATAGATTCGAGTGGAGATTTGCTATTGCTTCAATTTTAGCACTTATTCATGATATTTCTATTGCACTTGGGGCTATTGTACTATTTAATATTGATGTAAATCTTGATATTTTAGCAGCTATTTTAACGATACTTGGTTATTCATTAAATGATACCATTATTGTATTTGATAGAATTAGAGAGGGTGTAAATACATCTAAAGAGAATCATTTAGATTCTGTTGTTAATGAGTCTGTATCAAGAACATTAAGTAGAACAACTCTTACATCTCTTACAACATTTTTTGTTGTATTAACTTTATATATATTTGGTGGAGAGATTATTAGTGGATTTAGTTTCACACTTTTAGTTGGTGTTGTTGTTGGAACTTATAGTTCAATTTTTATTGCAGCATCATTTTTAGTTCAACTAAACTTTTCAATATCAGACTATAGAGCGGTAGAAGCCGAAAAAGAAAAAAGAAAAAAAGAAAAAGATAGAATAAGAGCTCAATTTGAGCAAGGAACAGTATAAAGAATTTACTTTCTTTATACTTAATCTTCTTAAAACATTAACAAAAAC
>JAYEPG010000077.1:0-2604 GCA_034723795.1 Campylobacterota bacterium | reverse complement strand
ATCTTTCTTCTACATATTTTATATTACCATTTTTAGTGATTATTCTGTGAGTTATAAAATATGGTGCTTGTTCTTTCATATGTTTATCATATGCAGTGGTTAGTATCTCTATATCATCTGGATGGATATATTTTATAAAGTCTTCTATGCTAGATATTTGTTCTGTATTTTTATCTATTTCAAATATTCTATATGTTTCATCACTCCAAGATAGTTTGTTTTTACTATTACAAAATCTCCATGAACCAATTTTTGCTAGTTTTTGAGCAATTAGTAAATCTTTTGTTGCTTCTTCTATTTTATCTTCTAGACTAGAATTTAAATCTTCGATTTTATTTTTTAATCTGTTTTGTTTTATCAAAAAGTATATAATGATTAATAAAATAATGATTAAGACACTAGCCACTTTCCAAATTAGCGTATAATCTTGTTCTTTCTCAATAGTTGTTGCTATCCAACTATTTAATATTTTTCTTTTTTCTATATCTAAAGTATGTAACATTAATTTATTTAAAATATTTAATAATATTACATCATCATCTCTTACACCTATAGCTTTTTTAATCTCTTTAAAATCATTAACAATCTTAAGTGCAGAAGAAAATTTTTTTTGTATTTGGTATGATGCTGATAAAGATGTCCCTATATATCCATAATATTTTCCAGTTGATACTAATTTTAATGCTATATTAATATCATCAACTTCTTTAATTTTAAGAAGAGGATAATCTTTTTTAATATAATCTATAAAACTCTTAAACCCTTTAACCATGACAACAGTTTCTTTTAATCTATTTAAATCACTTACAAATGGCTGCTCCATTTTAGTTACTAAAACTATATTATCTGTTATATAAGGATTAGTAGATTTATATGGTACTCTTAACTTTTTATCCATCCCTACTAACGGTTTTATATCACATTTTTGTTCTTTTAATAACTTTAGAACCTCATTTTGAGTAGGTGCTGTTATTATTTTTAAAGGGATTGAAAGTTGAGAACTATAAAGATTCAAAAAATCAGCACTAATACCTATAAATTCATTGTTTTCAAAACTTTCATAAGGCAACCAATCTTTTTTTACACAAACTGTTAACTCTTTTTTATTTTCAAGATAGTGTTTCTCCTGCTTGGTAAAGTTAATTGTATTTTGTTTAGTTTTAGGTTTCATCTTAGCACCAAACCATTTAGATTTTAGTTTTTTCATCTCTTTGTTTGTGACACTATCTTGAGCTTTTTGTAATATATCTATAAGTATTTTATCTTTTTTTGAACTACCTAACCTCACATGGCTAGTGATATCATTATCTTCAATATATTGTGTTGCCATTATATTGGATATCAATTTATCTTCTATAATATAATCCGTAACAATTTTTTTTTCAATAGTAGCATCTACTTTACCTAAGGATAATAGTTTTAAAGCTTCTAGTGAATCTCTTACTAATACTTGCTTGATTTTTGGATAGTTTTTCTCTAAATATTTTTGAGTAAAAAAACCTTTTGGCATAGCTATTGTATGATTTTTTAAATCATCTAAATTATTAAACTTATCATTTGTCTTATTTACATAAATAGCATTTTTTACAGACACAAATGAGTCGGTAAAACTTATACTTTTTGCTCTGCTTTTGTTTTTAGATATATTTATAATAACATCTAATTTAGATGTAGATAACATCTCCATAAACTCTGCCCAGCTATATCCAGATATATACTCTACATCTATTCCAATTTTTGAAGCTAATAAATTCATATAGTCTATATTAAAACCTTTTGCAACTCCATTTTCATTGTAGTTAAATGGTGCCCAAGAAGTTTCATTGTGTGCTTTGATGATAGGATTATTTTTTAGATATACCTTTTCTTCATTTGTCAAATTTAATTCATTTGCAAATATAGTATTACTAAAGATTAGAATACTTAGTATTATTAATTTTATGTTATTGTTCATCTATATCTTCCCTCTCCCGAGTTGTCGCCAAAAATTATGCTAAATGCAGCACCATCACTATCATTTGACACACTTAATCTTCCACCACAATGCTCTTCAATAATTGTTTTAGACATATATAGTCCTAGTCCTGTACCATCTTTTTCTTTTTTAGTTGAGAAGTATGGGTCAAAGATTTTAGGCATTATATCATCAGGTATCCCTCCACCATTATCTTTAACGATAATAGTTTTGATATCTTTAGTTTCATCACATAATGTTTGTATAGTTATAGTTGGATTTTTAGATTCATTATCAAGTAGGGCGTCTTCTGCATTTTTTATAAGATTTAAAACTACTTGCTTTACCTCATTTGAATATGTTTCAAACTTCACATCACACTGTAAATCTGTATTGATAGTGATACCTTTAGTTTCAACAGATATTTTTACAATACCAAGTGTACTTTTTACTATATCTTCTAAAGATGTTTTCTCTTTCTCTTTATTTTCTTTAAAAAATCCTCTAAAGTCATCTATAGTAGTTGAGAGATGTTGTGAATATTCATCTATTAAATCTATCTCTTTTTCAAATATATCTTTATCGTAGTCATCCATCATACACTTAAACTTTAGATTTGAAGATGTTAGGCTTATTGCATTTAATGGTTG
>JAYEPG010000076.1:0-12963 GCA_034723795.1 Campylobacterota bacterium | reverse complement strand
AAAAAGAATAATTAAAAAAGAATAATTAAAAAAGAATAATTAAAAATTAATAAGATTATATACATTATTTTGCTACAATACTGTGTAGTTTAAATATGGAGATAGATAATGATAAATATATTAAGCGTAGATGACAAACCTATGAATCACAAAGTTTTAGAACTTGATTTAGAAGATTTTATGGAAGAGAACAAGTTTGAATATGAATTTCATAGTGCTGATGATGGACTACAAGCAATTAAAAAAATTAAAACCATAAAACCTGATGTGATATTTATGGATATGATGATGCCATATATAACAGGAGCTGAAACAATAAAATGTATTAAATGTTTAGATGATATTGGTGACCCTAAGATTATTACAGTAACAGCTTTAGGTGACAGTGATATGATTAAAATTGCAAAACAATCTGGAGCAAATGCATTTATAACTAAACCATTTAAGTTTGAAGCAATTGATATGTTACTAAGCAAATACCTTAATATATCTAATGATATAAAAGATGATTTTAATGACTTAGATGATGAAGATTTTTTTGATTTTGATGATGAAGAGGAAGAGGAAGAGTTTCTACATGAAAACAATATAGAGTTATTAAGTAGCATGGATGAGTTCAATAAAAGTCATCTAAAAGTATCTGCAAAAGAATTACTAAAAGACTATAGTCAAATGGAAATAGATAATATACTTGAAGATATACAGGCTATTCAAGAAGATATACAAGAGATAACTTTTTCATTGCATGAAGTAAATTTAAATAATAAAAAAAGTGATATTGCTAATTGTTTACATATATTTGCTGATTTTCTAAATAATTTTGATGATTTTAAAAAGTTAGCAACAAGTATAAATCATCTTATTGAACATTTTGAAGAGGCAGATTACACTCAATATGATATAAAAAGAAAAGAACATATAAGTTTATTTATTAAAGCTATTTTAACTGATCTATATAACTGGAAACAACATGTATTTGAAATACAAGATGCAGTGGATGTTTACTATATAAATGCTTCTATGTTAAATAGCTGTATTCAGTTAGAAGACTTATTAATATAGAGTATATTATGAATATTTTTAAAAATGATATTTTTTTAAAAGGTTATATCTATTTTTTAGAAAACTTATTTATAGTTTCAAAAACAGATCAAAATGGTATTATTACTTTTGTAAATGATAAATTTTGTGAATTAAGTGGATATTCAAGAGATGAATTAATAGGACAATCTCATAATATTGTAAGAAACAGTCAAGTATCTCCCTCTATATATAAAGAGTTATGGCAAACTATAAAATCTGGTAATACCTTTGAAGGTGTTATTAAAAATAGAGCAAAAAATGGTGATACATATATAGTTGAAGCAAAAATATTTCCGCATATTGATGAAAACAATATTTTACACTATGTTTCAATACGAACAGATATAACACAATATGCATTAGATAAAGAGAAACAGATACTAAATGCTAGTGAAAAATTAAAAATAGTTCTTAACCCTGAAAATTTTGTAGTTGATTATAATCAAAAAGCAATTGATTCATTTCCAAATCTTAAAATTGGAAATACATTTCATTCAGCTATTAAAACCTCTGCAACTGGATTAAACTCTTGTACAACAAAACACTTTTCAAAAAAAATAGATACTATTATAATTGATATGTTATTTAACAACAAGCAAATCACAGGTGAAGTTTTACACTATAAAGACAAAATATTTAAATTAAAGATTGAAAGACTATCACATGATTTTATACTATCATTTACAGATATAACTGCAGCTGAAAAGCTAAAACTTCAACATCATAAAAAGATGGAAGAATCAAAAGATAAAATGTTACTTCTGTTTACTCATGAATTAAAAACACCATTAAATGGTATAATTGGATTTAGTGAAATTTTATCAAAAAGGCTACATAGAGGTTTGACCAGAGGTATTAAAGAAAAAGATATCAATAATTATATTGAAATGAGTGATGATATTTATGCTCTAGGAAATATGCTTTCGGATATAGTTCTATCTCTATTAGATTCTGCTAAACTAAAAGCAGGTAAATATGATATTCAAAATAGTTCATTTGTATTGTCAAGTTATATCAATAATTTATTAGAAATTTATAGTAGAATATATAATAAAAGACCACAAACATCGCTAGAAGAGTTTACAATACATACAGATAAAAATTCTATTTTACATATCTTTACAAATTTATATTCAAATGCCTTAAAATATGGAAATGGAGAGGTTTTTATAGATTTAAAACAAATTGATAGTGGCTTTGAACTTAGAGTTGAAGATAATGGAGATGGAATTAAAAATATAGATAAAAATAGAATTTTTGATATGTTTGATCAGCTAGATGATAAAGAACTTACAAGAGAATCACAAGGGACAGGGATAGGATTGTATCTAGTAAAACAACTATGTATATTGTTGGATTTTGATATAAAAATAGAAAAATCAACTAAACTAGGTGGTGTTTCATTTATCGTAAAAGGAGATATATAAATATATGTCAAAAAAAGTGTTGGAAGAGTTATAAAATTGTTTATATCTAAAGATGGATACAAAGAGAGAATTAGTAAAGATGAGTTAGAACTAAATTCTCTGGGTGTAGTTGAAGATAAGTTTTACAATAAAAATATTCAAAGATCAGTTTTATTAACTTCACAAGATAGTTATAATTTAATTAAAATAAATAATATAGATGTAGATTATGGAATATTAGGTGAAAATTTATTATTAGATTTTAATCCATACGATTTAGACATAGGAACAAAACTACAAATAGGTGAAGTAGAATTAGAGATAAGTCAAGCATGTACTATATGTAGTCATTTATCTTCTATTGATAAAACTCTCCCTAGCTTATTAAAAAAAGATAGAGGGATTTTTTCAAAAGTTATTAAAGATGGAAAAATAGAAATTGACGATGAAATTTATTTAGTTGGATAAGTTATGAGTAAATATAAACATGGTTTAATTCTTTCAATTATCATAACTTTTACTGCAATATTTTTATCAAATTTTATAGCTATAGGAGCCGTAGCTATTGCTATAATATTAGGTATTATTATTGGAAACAGTTTTAAATTCTCGGATAAGTACAGTGCTGGTATAACTTATGCAGAGAAAACACTTTTATCTTTTGCTATTGCTCTTATGGGTATCAATCTTGATTTCTCTATTCTTGCAGAGCTTGGAATTAAAACTTTGGTATTGATTATTATAAGTATGATACTTACAATTTATAGTGCAGTTTTTATTGGTAAACTTTATGGAGTTGATAAAAAACTTTCACTTTTATTAGGTATTGGTAATGGTGTTTGTGGAAGTAGTGCTATTAGTGCTACTGCACCTATAATTAAACCTCAAAATAGTTTTATTGGATTAAGTGTAGCAATTGTAAATTTACTTGGAACTATTGGTATATTTTTAGTTCCATTTATAGCTATAAGTTTTGGACTATCTGATATAGATGCAGGGATACTAATAGGAAATACACTTCAAGCAGTTGGGCAAGTAACAGCAGGTGGTTTTAGTATAAGCAATGATGCAGGTGTGAGTGCTACAACTGTTAAGATGGGACGAGTTTTACTTCTTACTCCATTAGTACTTATTTTAATCTATATTTACAATAAAAAAAGTAATAGTAGTGAATCTTCACAAAAAGCTAAAGTACCAACTTTTATACTATTTTTTATTTTATTTTCTCTTATTAGTTCATTTTCATTAGTAGGTGAAGATACTAAAAATATCATATCAACTATTTCACACTTTACATTAGTAATTGCTATGAGTGGTATTGGATTGAAAATTCATTTTAATAGTGTAAAAGGTGATGGTAAGGTTGCATTAAAGATTGCAAGTTTAGTATTTTTAATACAAATTATATTTACTTTAGGATATTTATTATTATTCTAAAGTAAGGTTCTAACTTAAACACTAATTATGTGATGATTGGTTATTATATCCTTATGAAAAAATTTATAAACTATAACCAATCATTGGATATATTAGATTCACTAGATATATCACATACATCGACTGAAAAATTATTTGCTAGTGATACTTTAAATAGAGTATTAGCAAAAGATATAATTGCAAAAGAAAACTCTCCTGCTTATGAAACATCTGCAATGGATGGATATGCAGTACAATTTAATGACCTATTAACAAAAAAAATTAAAATTATTGATAAAAATCCAGCAGGAACGGTAATAGATTCTACAGTTGTTCAAGGAACTTGTATAAAAACATTTACAGGTTCGCTTATGCCAAAAGGTAGTGATACACTAATACCTATTGAGAATGTAACAGTTGAAGGTGAATATATTATTATCAATACTCCTGTTCCTAATGGTTTTTCAGTAAGATCAATTGGTGAGAACTATAAAGAAAATGAGATATTAATCAAAAAAGGGACAATAGTTGACTTTGCACATATAGGTGTAATGGCTAGTTTAAATATAGTACAAGTTGAAGTATTTACAAAACCTGTTGTTGCAATTGCAAGTACTGGTAGTGAGATACTGGATGTGGGAGAGGTTCAAACTAATAATGCACAAATTAGAAGTTCAAACCATCTTACTTTAGAAGCAATTGCTAAAAAATATGGGGCAAATGTACATCAAATGGGTGTAGTTGAAGACAACAGAGAGTCAATAACAAAACTTTTAAAAAATGCTTTAACTACAAGTGATATTGTTGTTACTACTGGTGGAGTTAGTGTTGGTGATTATGATTATGTTAAAGATATTATAAAAGATGAACTTGGATGTGATGTACTATTTCAAGGGGTAAATATAAAGCCTGGTCAACATATTTTATTTGCTCAAAAAGGTGATAAGTTTATTGTTGGACTTCCAGGGTTTGCATACTCTAGTACGGTTACTTTTTTATTATATATTTTACCGTTAATATTTAAATTTAAAAATAGTAATGAATCATTACAAATAGTTGATGCTATTATAGAGGAGGATTTTAATAAAAAAGCTCCTAAAACTATATTTACTGCATGTAATGTTAATTTTTCTGATGGTCAATATAAAGTTAACTTTGATGGCAAGAAAAATGGTACAAGTGCAATTCTAACAAATATGCTTGGAAACCCTGGACTTTTATTTCAAAAAGAGGATAGTAAAAATATAAGTAAAGGTGAAAAAGTAAAAGTTATTTTACTTTAGTATGGAATACATAAAAAACATTATTTTTAAGTAAAACTATTGTAAAATAAAAAAAATAACTAAATTATGGTAGTAAATAAATGACAAATCTGGAAAAAGAAAACCTTGAATTAAAAGCTTATATTGAGTCTTTAAAAGAATCAAATATAGAGAAAATGACAACTATTAGTAAGCTTAATTCTATAGGGGTTAGTCTTGCTACACAAAATGATGTCTCATCAATACTACAAAATATTTTACTAAATATAAAAGAGTTTACAAATGCTGATGGTGGTACTATATATATCACTTATGGTGATAAATTAACTTTTAAACACGTTTTAAATGATACATTAAACATAATTCAAAATGATAGTGATGATCTTGATGATGTATGGAATTATCTTGAAATAAAAGAAGAAAACCAAAATATGGTTGCTGTTAAATGTGCTTTAACTAAAGAGATAATTAAAATCGATGATGTTCATAATAATGATATGTTTGATTTTACGGGAACTAAAGCGTTTGATAAGAAAACAGGATATTTATCAAAATCTATGTTAGTTGTCCCAATGATTGGTGATGACAATACTTTAGTTGGAGTTTTACAACTTATAAATAAACTAGACATATGTACTAAAGAGATTTTAGGATTTACTAAAGATGATGAAAATTTAGCTCACTCTTTAGCTTCTCAAGCATCTGTTGCAGTAAATAAGTTTAGACAAGATAAACTTATAATGCAACAATCAAAAATGGCAGCTATGGGTGAGATGATAGATGCTATTGCGCATCAATGGAAACAACCATTAAATGTTATAAATATTGAAGCTTCAGAGCTAGAGATGAACTTAAATTTTGGTTTTGATATTGATGATAAAATGTTAATGGAATTAGCACAAAGCACACAAAACCAAGTAGCACACTTACTTAGTACACTTGATGAATTTAGATCATTTTTACGTCCAGATAAACCAAAAGAGAAAATAAATATATCAACTTTAATTAAATCAGTTCTAGTATTATTAAAAGATGATTTAATTACAAATGGTATTGAATCAAGTATATTAGGTAATGAAAACTTAGAGTTTGAAGTTATTGTAAATGAGGTTAAACATATATTTATAAACCTAATTAGTAACTCTAAAGATGCTTTTAATAGTAACAAAATAGAAGATAGAAGATTGATTTTTAATATATTAGAGAAAAAAGGTTTTTTATCTATAGAGATTACTGATACAGCTGGTGGAATACCAAGTCAGGTAATAGATGATATTTTTAAAGCAAATGTTACAACTAAAGAAGAGGGAAAAGGTACAGGTATAGGACTATATATGTCAACACAAATTGCTCAAAAAAATGGTGGTGATATAAGTGTTAAAAATGTTACAAATATAAATAATGAAGAAGGGTTATGTGGTGCAAAATTCACTTTTAATATTGCAAATACATAATAGAGTACAAAAGATATGGAGATAACAAATCCCGCATTAAAACAACTTTTAAAAGTACGAAGAGGTGTAGATTTTTTTAAAAATCTTACAGAATTAGAGATTCAAGAGATTGTTTTTAATATCAGATTTAGAAAATTTACTGCTGGTGAAATACTATTTAAAGAAGGTGCTAGAGATAATAAAGAGTTATACTTTTTAATCCAAGGAAGTGTTGATATTGCTATTTTAAATCACCAAACACTAAAACAGATGGTTGTAGCAACACTTGACAAAGCTATGTTATTTGGTGAAATGAGAGCACTTATAAATGAACCAAGAACTGCAACTGCAAAAGCTGGTAAAAATGGTGTTATTTTAATTACATTTAATCTTAAAGAATCAAATGAAGAGTTAAGCCCACTAGCATTTGCAAAATTTTATAAAAATGTTAGTAGAATTTTAGCAAAAAAAGTTATGGAGATGAATAAAAAGCTAGAAAAATAATTTTCTAGCTTTAGGTAATTTTACCCTTTTGTAGTATGTGCAAATACACCATTAAAATCTTTTGGTGGTACTTCAATATAGTGTTCACATCTTTCAATATACATTTTATAAACATTTTTATTTGTTTTATCTTCCCAAGTATCTACCTCTTTAAATATAACTAATGCTTCATCAAATTTAGCTTCTTTATATAAAGAAATTGCTTTGTTATATAACTCTAACTCTTCATCCAATCTTGCACGACTAACTTTATAAAGCTTTGGATGAGATTCATCTCTATCATAATCTATAACTTGCCAAATCTCAATTGGTTCACTTTTACCTTTAACAGTTACTAAATCTAAAAATCTAAAAATAAATTTTCCTGTAAGTTGCTCTTTAGTAAAACTAGAAATATTACATAACGAGTTATAATACTTACATAAAGATTCTAATCTTGCACCTAAGTTTACAGGATCACCAATAACAGTATAATCACTTCTTTGAGTACTTCCCATCTCACCTGCAACTGCAACACCAGTATTTAATCCTATACCAATCTCAATAGGCTCAACACCATTCTTTGCACTCATTGCACAAACTGCATCAAATCTTTCATCAGCTTTAATTTTTGCATTTAAATCATCTAACATATGAAGTTGTTCCATTGTAGCAGTTAAAGCTCTTTGTGCATGGTCAGGTACATCACCTGGTGCATTCCAGTATGCCATAATTGCATCACCAATAAACTTATCAACAGTACCATGTTCTTTAATAATTATATCTGTCATTGGATCCATATATTCATTTAAAAACTCAATTAATACTTTTGCATTTGGCATAGCTTCTGATATATTTGTAAAATTTCTAACATCACTAAAAAATACTGTTATCTCCTTACTCATTGCTGAGAACGAATCATTATCAGGATTTGCTAATAGTGACTCCATAACCTCTTTTGAAACTTTTGATGCAAACTTACCTTTTATAGCTTGTGTTTGCCTAGTTTCTAAAAAGTAGTTTAGGGTCATAGCTGATATAATTGAAACAAATATCGTAATAATTGGGAAAAGGATATTTAATATTAAACCGTGAGTAAATAAAGCAGTAAAAAGAAGATACATATCCCCCATAAAAATTGCGATTATAAATAAAATAGCTAACCATAAAGGTAAATATGCAACCAATAAAAGCAATACAAAAGCTAAAATAAAAATATGCGCTAAATTTAACCCATCTGTCCATGATGGCTTTGAGATAAAATCTTGAGTTAAAATATTATCAATAACATTTGCATGCACTTCAACCCCAGGATATATAGAGTCAAAAGGTGTGGCTCGTAAGTCCAGAAGACCAGCAGCACTTGTCCCAACAAGAGCTATTTTACCCTCTATATCTTTTGGATCAAAAGTATTATTTACAATATCAGCTGCAGAGATATATTTAAATGTTTTACCACCACCTCTAAAATTTACAATAGCTCTACCATATCTATCTGTTGGTATAAAATAATCCCCAACGGATATATCAGATACACCATTTGCATCATAATTTACATTTATTTTTCTTTTATCAACAATAGTTCTTATAGTCTCCAAAGCTAATGATGGATACAATTGATCATTGTATCTTATAACTAAAGGTACACTTCTTACAACACCTGATTCATCAGGTACATTATTAAAAAATCCACTTGAATAAGAGTTATCTTGAACTATAGGAATATTTAAAATTGTACCATGGGCATTTATCACCATATTTTTATTTTGTTCATCTCTATTTCGTTCCAAAATCATAGCAGGTATCTCAGGAGCTTTTTTTTCTATAAAATCATCTTTAGATAACATAAACTGATACCCTAAAATTGTAGGGGTATTTGCAACAGTAGCTGCAAAAGTATAATCATAATCAGGTATCTCTTTATCTGTTTTAAGATCAAGTTTTTTTATCAGTTTTGTAGGATTTGTTCTATCCTCTTCTGCAAAAACAACATCAAATGCAACCAAGCCAATACCGCCGTTTGTTAGGTTTACCAACATCTCTGCTAAAACATCTCTGCTCCATGGCCATTGTCCAATTTGTTTTAACGATTTATCATCAATATCTACAATAACCACATTGCCACTATCTTTTACTTCACCACGAACTATAAACATATAATCTCTTAAACGATTATCAAATGATTCTAAAGTTTTTGGAATAAATGAGTATAAAGTAGATAATCCAACTGATACAAATAAAATTGCAATAAAATATATTGAGAACTTTTTTAGATGTTTTTTAAAATTTATATCTTTGCCTAAAATTCAACTACATCTTGTGCTTCAAGGATAGTACCCTTATTTAACAACACATCAGATTTAATTATCTCTTTTAATAGTTCAACTTTATATGCAGGTTTTATATGATTTGCATATATAGATATATCATCACGCTTTAATTTTTTTAACTCTTCAACTAAAAGTGCTGGTGTTAAATGTTTACTGTCAAATGCTAATTGTGCCATTCTTGAAGGGAATGAAACATCAATAATAACTGCTGTTATCTTTTTATTATTGTTTACCTCTTCCCAAATACTATCACAGCAGTATGTATCAGAACTAAATAAAATTGAACTGTTATCTTTCTCAATTACGAAACCGTTACTAGATTCTGTATGATTATTTGGGATTGCTTTTATTTTACATCCATCAACTTCTACAACTTCATCTAAGTGAATCTCAATTAATTCTACAGATGGAGTTTGTGTACCAATAAGTGGGATTTTAGTAAAATCAGGCCATATATCCCAGTTTAGAATATATTTATGAATATCATCAAGTGTTTTTCTTCTAGCATATATTTTTAAAGGTTCTTTTCTTGTTTCAAATGTTGCATCAATTAAAAAACCAATATCATTAATATGATCAAGATGAGAATGTGTAATAAAAACATGATTAACATTTTTTATACCATTTCCTAAACCTTCTAAAATATTCCCAGCATCTAAGACAACCTCTTTAGATAGTTGCAATGATGTCAGTTGCATATTAGTAGCTTTTCCACCATAAGCACCTAAAATTTTAATTGATGAATTGTTCACTATTTCCCCTTTTTAAAGTGTTCTATAATCTCTTTGACTATATTTTTTTGTTTTTTCTTAATATCTTTTATATTATTAATATCAAAAAATTTAACTTCACTATTTTCCCAACACAAATAATGATCTAATAACTTTTCATTTATAAAATGATGATCAATTTTTTTTACATTTTCATAATTGGCTAAAAATATTCCAATATCTTTTGTCTCATTTATTTGTTCAAAATAGTTTTCCAAATATTTATATTCTACTTCTATTCCGCTCTCTTCAAAAAACTCTCTTATAGCAGTTTGTTTTTTTGATTCATTTTCATCTTGTACACCTTTTAAAAAACCCCATCTATTTTGGCTTTTTACAGATTTACAAAGTAATATCTTAACACATGATGGTTCAATTTTATATAAACATATACCATAAGCCTTAATTTTATGTTCCATTTAATCTACTCTTTTTTTATATAAATAGTTTGTAATAATAAATAACAAACTCAAGGGAAGTATTATAGCAATTTCAGCTAAAACTATACTTCCTAATGCAAGTTTTTGCAATAAAAATATTATTCCCCATATACATAGTGTAAAAAACACCGCTATTGATATAAATTTTGCTATATTAAAGAACCTGCTACTTACTCCACTGAAAATAAATATTATAACTAAAAGAGGAATAACAAAAAATGGTATCAATATTTGAGCATATAATATTGCCCTTATTTTATTTGTATTAAAACTCTGTTCATCCAATAATAGTATAGTTTTTACAGCATCTAATATTGAAAATTGTACATTTGCTTTATATACATTGTTTATAATTTTAGGCTCAAACCCCTCTAAAGTATATAAAAACTTTTCATATGATATTTCCAGCTTTGACTCATCCCAATCAATTACACTTGGTTTTTTAGTGATTTTTGTATCTATTACATACCATTTATTATTTTGATAATATGCTTTTTTTCCAACAATACTCTCTACTAAATCATTATTTTCTATTTTAAAGATATGTATTCCTGTAGCTTTTTTCTCCAAAGGATATAGCTTCTTAAAGTATACAAAATATTCATTGTATTTTAAAAATATATTTGACTGTTCATTTATAAAGTATTCATTATTTAAAATCTTTTGTTTCTGCTCATAAGAGTATGCTAAAGGTGTAGCTTGTAATACTATTAATACAATTGTTATAAATAGTGAAATATTAACAATAGGAGTTATAATCTTTTTTTGAGGAATACCCAAAGCATAAAAACTAACTAATTCATTGTTTTTTATAAAAACAGTAAGTGTAACTATCCATGCAAAAACAAGTGATAATGGCAATGTAATAGTTAATGTAAAAAAAGAATTATAAAGTAAGTACAGTAGTTGTAAGTTTGCAGAAGCGGGTAGCTTGCTTAAGTTTTGTAAAAAGTCTATTCCAATAAAAAATAGTTCTAAAGATAGAAGAATAATAAAAAAATATTTTATAAATTTATTTAAAATATACTTCGTTAAAATATTCATGTTATCCCTTAATTGTGTATGTTGATTTAACTTCCTCTAGTGGTAGCATCTGTAACATCTCAATTGATTTAATACTATGTACCATAATATCATTCAATTTATCGAATTGCTCTTTTGAAAAGTTACTTAATACATAATCAGCTACATCTTTTTTATTTTCAGGTTTTCCAATGCCAACTCTAACACGTATATAATCTTTTCCAATATGACTATCTATTGATTTAAGTCCATTGTGTCCACCATGACCACCACCTACTTTAAACTTAACAGTTCCAAATGCTAAATCTAAATCATCGTGTACTATTATAATATTTTGAGAAGGAATATTATAATACTCTACGATACTTAAAATAGATTCACCAGATAAATTCATAAATGTTTGAGGTTTAGCATATATATTTGTTGAACTTTTTTTAACAATAGCATTGAAATTTTGATTGTTTATATTTGAAGTTTGTAAGTTTTTGATCATCTCATCGATAATCAAAAAACCTACATTGTGTCTAGTTTTTTCGTATTTAACACCTGGATTACCAAGTCCAGCAATTAAGTACATAGTTTGACTTTACTATTTAACTTTAATCATACCAACAATTGGTACTCTTGGGTCTAAGTAACACTCAACACCTTCTGGTAACTTAAGATCTCTAACTAGGTAGTTATCACCTGAATCTAAACTTGTTACATCAAAGTGAAAAGCTTCTGGTAAGTTTTCAATTGTAGATTTTACTGCTACTCTTTTTCTATGGAAAGCTAAAAGACTTTTGTTTTTAAGACCTATTGGTGTACCTTCAGTTGTAACTGGAACTTGATATGTTGCTCTTACACCTGGTTGTGCTACCATTAAATCAACGTGTACTAAAGTTGAAGTTATTGGATCTCTTTGGTACTCTTGAACTACTACTTTATAAGTAGTCCCTGCAATTTCTACATCAAAAGCAACAGTTTCTTTTGCTTTTAAAAATCTAATATAGTCATTTAATTTGAAAGCTGCATTAACATTTTCGCAACCTTTTCCATAAATGTTTGCAATTAGATAACCATCTCGTTTTAGTTGTTTTGTCGATTGTTTTACGATACTATCTCTAAGTATACCTTGTAACATTTTGTTTCCTTGTTTTAAATTGTTCGGGATTGTATCTAAAATAAATTTAATACTTTATTAAAAGCTATTCGCTTCTCTTCCATTCTTTATATAAAGCTTCATGCTCTTCTATCTCTGCACGGCTTGGCTTTCTTCTACAAGAAAGGTAACCTTTACTTCCATCACATGTTTCAAATGGATATATTGTTGCG
>JAYEPG010000075.1:7037-13013 GCA_034723795.1 Campylobacterota bacterium | reverse complement strand
AAATATTCACCATATAACTCTTCAAATGCACTGTGAAACCCTTCCTGCTTTATAGTGATATCATTGTTTGCATCCAACAATAATACTTTAGCTTTTAATTTTTTAGATTTAAAAAAATCAGCAACCAAACAAGCTCTTTCATATGGTGCAGGTAAACATCTGTAATTTCCAGAGGGAACTGTCATCACAAAGTTACCACCTTTGAAGTTATGAATTTTATCTTTTAGTATTTGATGTTCATTTCCAGCTTTAAATCCAGCTGGATACTCTTGTCTTAATTTATTTTCTAACTCAATATCTTCAGTAATAGAAGAGTAATCATAATCAATTCCAGGTGCAAATACAATATAGTCATAGTTAAGATCACCTTTACTAGTAAATAATATTTTTTTCTCTTTATCCATTCCCGTAGCCTCGGCATGAAAAAAAGTATAATTATAATTTTTTGAAGCTTCTAAATAATCATGAGTAATAAACTCTGTACTTACCCTGTCCACAAGCCATAAGTTACTCATTGGGCAAGATATAAATTTATCTTTTTTCTCTACTAAAATAACATCAGTGCTTGGCGAAAAATCTTTTAGGTTCTTTGCAATTGAAAGCCCTGACCAACCACCTCCGACTATTACAACTCTAGTTCTTTTTTTCTTTAAATTTTTATTTGTCAGTTGATCTGATTGTGTTACTGCACATCCTGGAATTGCTGTAGATACTGCCAAAACTGTAGTAAGTTTTAAAGCATCTCTTCGTGAAATTGCCATTATTATAATCCTTTTAAGAAGTTTTTTTATATAATAAATAAAGAATATCATCATGTTACTTATTATGTTCTTATAATATTTTATTATCAAATAACTTAAAATGGTTAGGAGTTTTTATGTTTAAAAAGTTTCACAAGCTTTTATTATTATTGATACTATTTACTTTTGTAAATGGTAGTGAAGTAAATCTAAATAAACTTATAGAGCAGGCTAAAAGCCAAAATAAATTTATTTTGTTTTTTCATCATATCCCAGGGTGTCCATATTGTAGTACTATGCTTGATGAAAACTTTAAAGATCCAAAGATTTTAGAAATCATAAATAAGGATTTTATATATGTAGATATCTATACAGGTAATACTAATACTATAATATTTAAAGATTTTAAAGGAACACCTAGCGAGTTTTCAAAATATATTGGGGCATTTGCATACCCCGCAACACTTTTTATGGATGCAGAGGGTAAAGTGATTCATAAAGCAATTGGCTATAGAAACATAGATGAATATATTGCGGATATTACTTATATATCAACTTTAAGCTACAATGAGATGAAATTTGAAGCGTATAAATGGAAACTTGATTTTGAAAAAGACTAATAATATCACATTTAACCAAATTGAAACAGTGGATAATCTTCAAGAAGTGCTTAAAGAGACATTTGAAGTAGATCTTGATATAAGTGGTGGATGGGGATATGATAATAAATCTGCTGTAATAGTAAATCATCTAGATATCCCAATTGATCAGTTTTTACATATGTTTGCTACAATTAGAGCAAACATAGAGATGAATCTTATGCAAGATGAAAATAATAGATATGGTGGAATCAATGTCACTTTTTTAGAAGGTAAACAGTTTGAGATAGATAATAAGACCTACGATCATATCACTTTTGAAATCACTGCTATTAATGAAAAAAAATATGCTGAATTTATCAAAGAGTATAAAGATAACTATGGGAAAAATAAAGATTTTGATTTAAATGATCACTTTAAACGTCGTAAAGAAAATACTATCACAATGAAAAGTGATTTTTGGTTTTATGGATTAGAAAAATATTATGTTGAAGATTCTATATCATAAACATCTCTATTTTTTTCACTTTTTTAGTTAAAAAATTAAAATTTTATTACATTATATTTCTTTATATTAATTATTATCTTATATTTTATCATAAAAAAATTTATAAATTTTATAGGATTTTTACAAATTCTTATGATATACTCTCAAAAGATTTATAAGAATAGCCTATAGTAAACTTATTATAATTATAGGATTTTATTATAAGTAATTTAAACTTATTCTAAAGGGGAATATACATGAAATTAGGAAATATTTTATTAGCAACAACATTGTTAGCAGGTGCAGCTTATGCTGAAGGTTTTACAACATATAAGCAATTAACAAAAAAGTTAAAAGCTGAGGCTAAAAAAGATGGTACTTATGCAACTGAAGCTGAACTTAAACATGCGCTTGGTGCAAAAGATTGGGCTGTAGTTGATGTTAGAACATTAGAAGAGTGGAATGCTGCAAGTATTAAAGGTTCATATAGAATTGGTAGACAATCTCCAGAAAGTGCTTTAGCTAGTATTGTATTAAATGATGATGATAAATTTGTAAAACAAAACCTTGTTATTGTTTGTAACTCTGCATCAAGAGCTTCTATTGAAGCAAAAGCTATTAAAATGATGGGATTTAAAACTGTTAAAATTTATGATATGTATTCTTGGATTGATGATTGTAATCCTGTAAATACAGGTTACAGTAAGAAAAAAGATAAAAAAGGTACTAAAAATAAATTTGGTCAATTTAAAGCAGCTCACTGTTCTAAATAATTATTATTTATAATCAAAACTTTTATCCAATAATATTTTGGATAAAAGTTTCTTGCATTCTACACAACAACTAGATACCCTAACAATTATTCAGATATAATCTTTTTTATGAAATATGAAGTAAATGAAAAAACAAAAAGACTTAGATATATAAGAATCTTAGAAAAATTCACAACAAAAGCTGTTGGACTGTTAAAATATGATAATTTTGATATAGAACTATATAAAAAAGCAATGCTTAGAAGCTATGAAGATTTAAAAAAAATAGAAGCTTTAGATTTATATCAAGAATACCCTGTTCAACTTAAAAATTTAGCACAACTTGTTTTAAATAATCTAGATACTCATTCTAAAACTTATGAAGAGGAAAGAAAAGCTATATTAAAAGCCTCAAATTTACTTTATAAACTAAAAAATAACAATAGATACAAAAAAGATAAACATAAAAATAAAAAGTTTACTGATGGATACTAACGAGTCTTTTAAATTATCAGGAGTATTAAAAAAAATACTTTATAATAATGAAGAAAACAACTACTATATAGCAGTATTGGAAAATGACCAAAAAATTTGTGGTCAATATTTTGATGCCCCTTTACAAAAACTTGTAGGGGAAGAGATACTTATAACTGGTGTTTGGAATACCCATAAAAAATATGGTGTACAGTTTGTATTTACTTCACTTGAAGTAAAAGAGGCAGAGATATACTTTTTTTTAACTAAAATTGTAAAAGGTATCACAAAAAAACTAGCTCATGAACTAACAGTAAAATATACAGATGATGAACTTTGTGAAATACTTGATAATACCCCTGCAAAACTTTTAGACTTTAAAGGTATAAAAGAGAAGAAACTAACACAAATAGTGATGTCATGGAATAAGTTTAAACATCTTAGAGAACTTGGTTCTTTTTTAGCACAATATGGGGTAACAAGTACATTTATAAATAAGATATATCAACAATTTGGAGAAGTTGATAATTTAATAGAAAGAATAAAAGAAAATCCATATATGTTGACTTTGATTAAAGGTATTGGATTTAAAAGAGCAGATGAGATAGGTACAAGTTTAGGTATAGATAAACAAAGTAACTTTAGAATAACTGCATGTATGAACTATACATTAAAAGAGTTTTGTGAATCAAATGGTAATAGTTCTATAAAAAAAGAGCAACTATTCTCTTTGCTTGATGATGCTTTAAATTTTAAGGATAAAGATAGTTTATATGAAGATGCACTTGTAGCTCTTTTATCTAAGGAGGAGATAAATGAAACTGTAAATGAAAGTTTCGCTCCAAGTATTTATTTTTCTTGTGAAACTAAAATAATGAACTTTTTTGAAGATAGAAAAAAGTTTAATTCTGCACATAGTATTATAAAAGAGTTTGAAAGCTATATAGTTAAAAAAGAGGAAACTTTAGGTTTTGTTTTAAGTTCTGAACAAAGAAAAGCTGTAGAACTTATAAATGATGGTGCAAATACAATTTTGCTTATAGGTTATGCAGGAACAGGTAAATCAACATCAAGTAGAGCAATACTTGAACTTCTTGAAGAGATAGTAAGCTATGATGATATTCATTGTATGGCTTTAAGTGGTATTGCATCACAAAGAATTGCAGATACAACTGGATATAACAGTAGTACTATTCAATCAGCATTAGTAAAAATAGATAATAGTGATAAAGATTATTTTGATTATAAAGTTATACTTATTGATGAGGCATCAATGGTAAATAGTGTTACGTTCTACAAAGTTTTTAGTAAAATAAATCCTGATACTATTTTAATAATTGTAGGTGATGATGGTCAGCTTCCTGCTATTGGTGCTGGTGATATTTTAAGAGATGCTATTAAATATAATCTTGCTCCTATTTGTAAACTAACTAAAATATATAGACAAAATGAACAACAAGCAATTGCAGTAATTGCAAATGAGATTAGAAAAGGTAAAGTTCCCCAATATAAAGAGGAGTTTGATGATTTTAAATTTATAGATACATCTATACCAAACTATTATGCGCAAAAATCAATTTTAAGTAACTATGAGATAAATAGCCTAAGAAATGATAATAATTATAAAATTTTACATAACATACTAGATATTACATCAAAATATATAAAGCCAATGTATGAACATATTAAAAATAAAGAGATTTCAAGCTTTCTTACACTTTTTCAAGTAATAACACCAATAAAAGGTGGAACCCTAGGAGTTGAAAATTTAAATATAAATTTACAAAAACTTATAAATAATACAAAAACAAAAGGGATACAAAAAAGAGTATATGAATATAAACTTGCAGATAAAGTTATCCACATAAAAAATGAAAATATGAAAGCACAAACAATGAGTTCTTATAAACAAGGTTCAACAGAGTTTGTGGAAAAAAGAGTTTTTAATGGTCAACTAGGAATGGTGATAAAAATAGACCATGATGCATCTAAACTTCTTATTTTATATCCAAATGATGATATGGTAGTATTTTATGATTTTGATACTCTTGACAATCTTATATCATTAGCGTATTGTTTAACCATACATAAAACACAGGGTATGGAGTACGATACAGCACTTATACCTATGAGTTTTTCACATTTTATTATGCACAATACAAAGCTATTATATACTGCAATTACAAGGGCTAAAAATATGTGTTATATTGTTGGGGAAGATGAAGCTTTTCAAAGTGCTTGTAAAAAGCTAGAGATAACAAACCGTCAAACAGTAATAGATGATTTGCTATCTAATAAAGATGATTAATTAATTTAAATTAATCTCTTTCATGAAGAATTTTATCTAGTAATTTAAATACATCGCCACTAGCATCTTCCATCTCTTTAAATGATTTAAGTAGTGTACCATAATCCAAATCACCATCTTTAGAGATAGTTTCAAATACATGATGTGTACCATTATGAACAATAGAGTGTGGACGATCAAGTTGCGAATAACTAGGTGTTTCTGAAAAATATCTTTTCCCTAAACCTTCACTATACCATTTACCAAGTCTACAATTTTTATGATCTACAAACTTAAATGCAGGTTCTCTTTTAGCTACAGATAAATATGTATTTACTTTCCATATAACATGGTCAAGTTTAGCTAAACTCATAAATACTCTATCAGTAATATGACCTAGACCTTAAAAGTATCATTTGATGTATCAAAAACTTCATTTATATTTGAAGAATAGTTTTTTGTATCAGTTGATATTAAATCAATTGCTTTTGTCATTGTAGCAAATTTTTTATTTGTTAATTCTACACTTTCTTGTATAGACTTAACAGCATCAGTAATCTCTTTAGCAGATTCTGCTGATCTTGAAGCTAGATTTCTAACCTCTTGAGTAACAACTGCGAAACCTTTTCCTGCTTCA
>JAYEPG010000075.1:0-6937 GCA_034723795.1 Campylobacterota bacterium | reverse complement strand
GCTTCAACAGCAGCATTTATTGTATAAAAAAGTATATGTTATATTGATTAGATGATTAAATTATAGGCAAGTGCCTATAATTTTAAGTTTTAATGTAAAAAGTGTCTTTTACCTGAAAAATATAAAGCCATACCAAATTCATTTGCAGCTTCTATAATCTCTTCATCTCTTATTGAACCACCTGGTTCAATTACACATTTTACTCCAGCGGCTTGGGCTGCATCAATAGAGTCTCTAAATGGAAAAAATGCTTCGCTTGCTAGAACAGAACCAGATACATCGATACCTAAATCTTCTGCTTTTCTAAGTGCTGCTTTAGCCGCATCAACTCTTGAAGTCATACCCATACCAACAGCTACCATTGCAGAATCTTTTACATAAACTACACAGTTTGATTTTGTTAATGAAGCAACTTTATAAGCTATCTCCATATCTTTAACCTCTTGTGCTGTTGCACTTCTTGTAGATTTTAACTCTGAGTTAGTAACTTCATCATCTTCAACTTTATCAGCATCTTGATATACAAATCCACCATCAACAATTTTGAAATTATGTGCATCATTTGCCATTTCAAGTTTTGTTGTACCTTGCTTAAATAGTTTGATTCTTTTTTTCTTGTTTAGCTCTTCTTCTGCTTCTGGAGTAAAATCAGCTGCAAATACAACTTCTAAGAAAATTTCATTCATTTTAACAGCTAAATCTAAATCTACTACACCATTAACAGCAACAACACCACCAAAAGCAGAGATTGGGTCACATCTTAAAGCTTGCTCATAAGATTCTAATAAAGTATCTTTAATAGCAAATCCACAAGGATTACCATGTTTAACGATACAAACTGCATTATCATCACCGAATGCTGATGCAATTTTAGCAGCTCCACTTATATCACCCATATTGTTGAAACTTGCTTCACCTTTAAGCGTAATAAATTTATTTGATAAGTGGTTATCAAACTCATACAATGCACCTTTTTGATGTGGATTTTCACCATATCTAGTATCAAATACTTTTTCTCCTACGATAAATTGTTTTGCACCCATACCATTATTGAATCTTTTGTTCATATAGTTTGCAATC
Source organism: Campylobacterota bacterium (assembly GCA_034723795.1). Lineage (GTDB taxonomy): Bacteria > Campylobacterota > Campylobacteria > Campylobacterales > Arcobacteraceae > JAIOSF01. The sequence goes on along the minus strand of JAYEPG010000075.1, from coordinate 5,857 downwards.
ATAGAATCATAAGCAGCTGTATGTTCATAAGCTTTTATCATCATATCTCTTCTAAACTCAAAAGTATTAGTATCATTCCTAAGGTTATTAAGAACTAAATCATAATCAATAACATCAGTAACGATAATAACACTATCATGATTTTTAGCAGCTGATCTAACCATAGCAGGACCACCAATATCAATATTTTCAATAATCACTTCATAATCATTAGTTGATTCAATAGCGTTTTTAAATGGATATAGATTTACACAAACTAAATCAATACCTTCAACCCCTAACTCTTTAGCTTCATCTAAGTGTGATTGTTTATCTCTTCTATGTAGGATTCCACCATGAATATATGGGTTTAAAGTTTTAACTCTACCTTCAAAACACTCTGGGAATTTTGTTACTTCGTTTGCTTCAATTACTGCTATTCCAGCTTCTTGTAACTTCTTATATGTACCACCAGTAGATATAATTTCATAACCTAATGTTACTAACTCTTTTGCAAAATTTTCTACGCCGCTTTTATCACTTACACTTATTAATGCTCTCAATTTTCTTCCTTGACTATTTAATTATATTCGCGATTATACTATAAATTTTATAAAATATCATCCACCAGTTTCATAAAAGGCTCGATCTGAACTATCTTCACTTCCCCATTTGTTTTTTTCTGGTTTGTTTTTTAGAACTAATTTTAATATATTTGCAGCTTTTTGTATATCTTTTGCTTTAATTGCATCAGCAATACTAAGTGCATCTTCAAAGTATAAACAAGGTATTAAGTAACCTTCAGCTGTAATTCTAAGTCTATTGCAATCGCTACAAAAGTCATCAAGATGTGGTTCAATTATTCCAAATTTATATCCATCATCTAAATAATAATCTTGAGAAGGTGAAGAACCAACTCGTTCCCCTTTTGTAATGTTGTATTTTTGTGATATATTATCTTGTATTTGTTGTGAGTTTAATCCACTTTTTACATTTGCATGGGAGTTTTCCATATATTCAATAAATCTAATCTCATAACCTTTATTTTTACAATGTTCTAGTAAATCAATTAGTTCTGTATCATTTATACCTTCCAATGGTACACAGTTTATTTTAATCTTGATACCTAATTCTTGAGCTTTATCTATACCTCTTAAAACTTTTTCTAAAACATCTTTTTGTGCAATATGATGTGCAACTTCTGGTTTTAAGCTGTCAAGAGAAATATTTAATCTTTTTAATCCTGCATCTTTTAAAGCTTGTGCAGATTCTTCTAATAAAAAAGCATTTGTAGTAATTGCCAAATCAACATCAGGTGCATAGTCGGAAATCATTTTTACAAACTTATCTAACCCATGTCTTAAAAGTGGTTCACCACCTGTTAATCTAACTTTTGTAATCCCCTCATCAATACTTACTTTAATAAATTCAAACATATCTTCATAAGATAAAAGATTTTCATGTGGTACCCATGAGAAAGGTTTCTCTGGCATACAATACTGACATCTAAAATTACATCTCTCTGTAACTGAAACTCGAAGATAATTTACTACTCTATTATGACCATCTATTAGCATTGTTTTCTTTCATTTAATTGTATTTTACAAAAGGATAGTATAAAATAGCTTACAGTTTATTAATTCAAAGGAAAAATGTGAATGTAAACAATATTATAAAATCAATAGATTTTTTTAGTTTATTGGATGAAAAACAAATAGAGTATTTAGTAGATATATCTATGGTGAGAAGTTTCTCAAAAGATACTATTATATATTATGAAAGTGATATTGACTATTCTTTACAATTTTTAGTTGATGGTCTTATTAAAATATATAAAATAGACAAACACGATAATGAAATATTTTTATATTATATATATGAAAATAATATGATTTCAGAATTAACATCTATAGATAGCGAATCTATATATTGCTTTTCAAATGCATCATTTGTAGAAGATGGGGCAATTCTTTCAATAAATTTCAAAAAATTTAAAGAATATTTTTTAGATACAGGAATATTAGCTTCAAAGTTTATAAAAGAGATATTACAAAAATCACATCAACTTCAGTGTATAATTAATAGAGAATTAGTGTTTGATGCTACTGCTAAAGTTGCACATATGATATACAGTGATTTGGATATGTTTAACTCTTTGAAAAAAACACAAATAGCTTTTATGCTCCATATTCAACCTGAAACATTATCTAGAGTTCTTAAAAGATTTACAAGGGATAATTTAATAGAGGTTCATGAAAAAAAATATATTATTAAAGATGATTCTGCATTATCATCTATATTTCAAGGGATAGGGCTATGATACCAAAAGGAAACATTATGAATAAACAACAAAGTAAAATAAGTACAAAAATTAAAATATTGGGGGCAAGTTTAGTATTTACTATGTTGTCTTTAATATCATTGACAATTTATTTAAATCAAAAAAATATTAAAGATGCGTTGATAATAAATATTGCGGGTAAAGAGAGAATGTTAACTCAAAAAATCTCTAAGAATATTTTTTATCTTTACCAAAATACAAAAACAAATATTGACTTTAATGAACTTGACAATGCAGTTGAGGAGTTTACATATATATTAAACTCTTTAAAAGTTGGAAATGAACTTAGAGGAATTGAGGCTGCACCTACAGATAAAATTGCACAACAAATATCTAAAATATCAGTGCTGTGGAATAGTTTTGATAAAAATGTACAATCATTCAAAGATTTACTTGTATTAAGAGAGAATAGTAATGAAAAATTTTTAAAAATAAAAGTAAATTCAATATATAGTTCTAACAACAATCTACTAAAAGAGGTTGACAACTTAGTTACAATGTATACAAACTATACAGAGTACAAAACACACACTATTGAAAACTTTCAGTATGCAGGTGCAACTATTTTATTTCTTTTAATTTTATACTCTTTACAACAATTAAGAATAATAGAATCTCATGCAAATCAATTTTTGAAACATTCAAAAACAATTATTGAAGCACAAGTGGAAAATAAACCTATTGAATATATTGAAATAGAAGCAGAGAGTGAAATTGTTGAAGCTACAGATACTTTAAACTGCTTTATAAATAAAATAAACTCCGCAATGGAATACTCAACAGAGGCAGTTGAAAAATCACAAAAAGCAAGTGAAAAGCTTGAAGAGATTACTGATGAGTTTGATAAGATTATTGATGATATGAATGATTCAAGCAATCTATCATCTCAACTAAGCAAAAGTGAAGATATAGCAATCCAATCTACAGAAGACTTGTTAAAAACTACAAAAAAACTAGCAGACTTAAAAAAACAACTAGATAACTTGCTTATAAGTTGTAAATAACTTTTCTATAAAATAAAACTTAAATTTCTTGACTAAGGTCAAGGAATAATTTTTTACATACTGATAGAATATTCTTAATGTATATTTAAATATGCTAATTAGAGAATTATATTAAAAAAGTTTAGTAGTATGATATTTTTATAACACACTTTAAACATTTTTTTTATATATACTCTAGGTCAAAATTAAAAGGAGATTTTATGGCACTTTCAAGAAGAGATTTCTTAAAAAGTTCGGCAGCAGCTTCAGCAGCAGCAGCAGTTGGTATGAGTGTTCCGTCTGAGATGCAAGCAGCTTCAAATGAAGCACAAAGTAATTGGAGATGGGATAAGGCAGCATGTAGATTTTGTGGTACTGGTTGTGGTATTATGATGGCTACTAAAAATGGAAGAATAGTTGCGGTTAAAGGTGATCCTGCAGCACCTGTTAATAGAGGTCTTAACTGTATTAAAGGTTACTTCAATGCAAAAATTATGTATGGTGCAGATAGATTAAAAACACCATTATTAAGAGTTGGTAAAGATGGTAAGTTTGACAAACATGGTAAATTTGCACCTGTATCTTGGGAAAGAGCATTTGATGAGATGGAAGTTCACATCAGAAAAGCACTTAAAGCTTCAGGACCAGAGGGAATAGGTGTATTCGCTTCTGGGCAATATACAGTTATGGAAGGTTATGCCGCTCAAAAGATGATGAAAGGTGGATTTAGATCAAATGCACTTGATCCAAATGCTAGACATTGTATGGCTTCAGCTGTTGTTGGTTTTTATCAAACATTTGGAATTGATGAACCAAGTGGATGTTATGATGATATCGAATTAACTGATACTGTTATATCTTGGGGAGCAAATATGGCAGAGATGCACCCTATTTTATGGTCAAGAGTTACAGATAGAAAACTTTCTGATCCAGATAGAGTAAAAGTAATTAATATCTCTACATATAGACATAGAACTTCAGATTTAGCTGATGAAGAGTTAATCTTCACGCCAAGTTCAGATTTAGCTATGTGGAACTATGTTGCAAGAGAGATTGTTTATAACAACCCTGAGTCTATTGATTGGGATTTTGTAAATAAACATATGGTGTTTTGTGCGCAGCCTGTAAATATGGGTTATGGTATGAGAAGATCTGGTGAAAAATCACTTACTCCTGTAAGACCTGATGGTTCAGCTGGTAAGTATACAGCACTAGAGATGGAAACTATAAAAGAAGAGATGGTACATACTGTTTCCCAAAATGAAGCACCTGCACTAGAGCCATTTGGTTATAAAGCTGGTGAAAAAATGGTAAATAAACCAGCTGGTCTTAAACACTGGCATATCTCTTTTGAAGAGTATAAAAAATTCTTAGAGCCATATACATTAGAGTATGTAACATCTGTATCAAAAGGTAACCCTGATGAGTCTGATGCTGAGTTTGGAAGAAAACTTAAACTTGTAGCTGATTTATACATAGAAAAAGGTAGAAAAGTAGTTTCTTTCTGGACTATGGGTATGAATCAACATACAAGAGGAACATGGGTAAATACATTATCTTACAACGTTCACTTCTTATTAAATAAACAAGCTAAGCCAGGTTCTGGTGCATTCTCACTTACAGGTCAACCATCTGCGTGTGGTACTGCTAGAGAAGTTGGAACATTTGCACATAGATTACCTGCTGATATGATGGTGAAATCTAAAAAACATAGAAAAATTACAGAAAATGGCTGGAAAATACCAAATGGAACTTTAAATCCAAAAGGTCATCAGCATATTATGAAAATTCATAGAGATTTAGAAGATGGAACTATGAAATTTGCATGGGTAAATGTTTGTAACCCTTACCAAGATTCTGCTTCAGCTAAACATTGGATTAAAGCTGCAAGAGAGATGGATAACTTTATAGTTACTTCTGATGGGTATCCAGGTATTTCAGCTAAAGTTTCAGATTTGATTTTACCATCTGCTATGATCTATGAAAAATGGGGAGCTTATGGAAATGCTGAAAGAAGAACACAACATTGGAGACAGCAAGTTTTACCAGTAGGTGATGCGATGTCTGACACTTGGCAATGGATCGAACTTTCAAAAAGATTTACAGTTGGTGATTTATGGGGTGAACAAATCTTATTAAGTAATCAAGGTAAAAAAGGTAAGCAACAAACACTTCCTGATGTTATCAAAGATGCTGAAAAAATGGGATTCACAAAAGATACGACAATGTTTGAAGTTCTTTTTGCAAATGATAGAGCTAAATCATACAAAAAAGATATGAATGACCCTATTAATGCAGGTTATGATGATACTGAATCTAATGGTGATAGTAGAGGTGTAATTGGTTCTGATGGTAAAGAGTGGAAAGGTTATGGTTTCCATATTCATAAATACTTATTTGAAGAGTATGCTGATTTTGGAAGAGGGCATGCACATGATCTTGCACCATTTGATGTTTATCATAAAGTTAGAGGGCTTAAATGGCCAGTTGTTGATGGTAAAGAGACTCAGTGGAGATTTAATGCTAAATACGATCCGTATGCAGCAAAAGCAGT
>JAYEPG010000074.1:0-13343 GCA_034723795.1 Campylobacterota bacterium | reverse complement strand
AAAAAAGGTAGAGAATTTATCTCTACCTTTTTTTATTTAATAATATAATTTATATTATAAATCAAGTCCTGTTTGAACTATATTATGATGTAAACCTAAATCTTTAGAATCAATCCCTAAAGCAATTCCAACCATTTGTGGTAAGTGTAGAACTGGGATATTTACCTCTCTACCGATCTCTTTAGAGATACCATGTTGTTGAACATCCATTCTTAAGTGACAAAGTGGACAAGGTGTAACCATAACATCAGCATCTTGATCTATAGCATCTAACATAGCTGTACCACTAAGTTTGTTTGCTGTTGTAGGGTTTTGCAGCTCTACGTGGAAACCACAACATTTATTTTTAGATTCATATTCAACAGCATTTCCACCAAGTGCAACAACTAAGTTATCTAGTGAAACTGGTTTATATGGATTTTCCCCACCATTTGTTTTATTTTGTAGGTGAGATGGTCTGATATTGTGACAACCATAAAATGATGCAACATTAATATCTGAAATAGGGTTAGTTACTTGATCAGCAATTTTGTCATAACCATAATCATCTTGAAGTGCATATAAGAAGTGCTTAACAGTTGCTGTACCTTTATACTCTAAACCAACTTCTGCTAACTTTTCATTTACTTTTGCTTTTAACTCAGGATCATTATCTAATCTATCTTTTGTTAAAGCTGTATTTAGTTGACAAGTATTACAAATAGTTACCATATCAAGTCCAAGTTTTTCTGCATAACAGATATTTCTAGCATTTAATACTAATGACAACATATCATCAAAATCTTGTAAGTGACTTGCACCACAACAACTAGCCTCATCTAATAAAACTAGTTCAATACCTAGTTTATCAGCGATAGCCATAGTTGATTTTAATAACTCAGGAGTAGATTCTCTTGCTGTACAACCTGTGTATAAAGCATATTTTAATTTTTCCATTTTTTTTCCTTCAATTATACCTTCGGTATATAATTTACGGTTCCAAGTCTAAAAAAGTAAAACTATTTACTTTTTTAACGACTTTCACCTTAATATTTAGCTGTCGAAGAGATTTCAACTAACTTTTTAATTTCATCTAAGTTTTTAGATTTTGGCATATTCCAAGGCATAACAATTTTACCTCTTTTAAACATAGCGATTGCTTCTGGGATATGTTTCATCACTCCGATATTTCCTTCAGAGTATCTTACAAGTTCACCCTCATCAAGTATACCATGCTTTTGAATTGACCATTTAAATCCAACTGCGTGTCTTACTGCTACATTTTTAAGATTCTTTTCTCTTTCAAATGTTTGTAAGTGAAGTTTAGTGATTTTTCCAATAGGATCTAACTCTTTTGGACAAGCTTCAGCACATTCGTTACACTTAACACAATCCCAAATACCAGAACCTAATTGTTGTAAACTATCAAGTCTACTATCTTTTGCAGTATCTCTTACATCAGCATTAAATCTCCAAGCTTTTGTAAGTGCCATTGGACCTACATACTCATCATTTACACCAACTGCAGGACAAGCGTAGAAACAACTACCACAAGCGATACAATAATCAGCTTCATCAATAGCTTCAGCTTCTTTTGGAGTTACAATATTTTCTTCTGTTGGAAATTCGTCAATATCAGCTACTAAATATGGTTGAACCGAGTTATATTTATTCCAGAAGTTTTCTTTATCAATAACCATATCTTTGTATGCTCTTTTTATATCTTGAGGCTCAATTACAAGCTCTTCACCATATAAATCTACAAGATCAAATACATTGTCTTTACAAGCTAAAGTTGGTTTTTGATTTACTTTAACAGCACAAGACCCACATATACCATGACGACAACTTCTTCTATAAGAAAAAGAACCATCATGTTCCCACTTTATTCTATTCATAACATCAAGAACCAATTCATCTTGATTAACATTCATCTCAAATGTATCATAGTGAGGTAAATAATCTGTATCTTTGTTAAATCTAAAAACTTTAATTTTTAATTTTCTTATTTCATGTTTGTGACTCATTATTTACTCCTTAATATGTTCGTTCAGCTAATTCGTGATTACCAAGAACTACATCCATATACTCTGTTGTAAGTTCCCCATTTTCATCCATATAAGCCATAGTGTGTTTTAAAAAGTTTTCATCATCTCTTGTTTGGAACTCTTCTCTATAGTGAGCCCCTCGACTCTCTTTTCTTAAAAGTGCTCCATCTACAATAAATGCAGAAAAATCAATCATATGACTTAACTCAACAGCTTCTTGTAAATCTGTATTGTATATAGCTGATTTATCATCAATTCTTACATTTTTAAATCTAGCTTTTAAATCTTTTAAAATTTCAATTTGTTTTAATAGTGATTCTTCAGTTCTAAATACACCTGCATTATCTGTCATAGATTGTTGTAACTCATCTCTTAAGCAGGGAACTCTTTCGTTTCCATTTGATGTTCTAATAGCTTCAAGTCTTTCCATCGCAGGTGTAGCATCTTGGGCTTTTGCATATTTAAATTCAATACCAGCTTTTACATCTTTAACAATTGATTGACCTACGTGTCTACCAAAGAATAAAGCTTCTAAAACAGAGTTTGCTCCAAGTCTATTTGCTCCATGTACACTTACACAAGCACACTCTCCAGCAGCATAAAAACCTTCAACTAACTCTTTAGTATTTTTTCTAACATGACCATCTACATCACAAGGTATTCCACCCATAGAGTAGTGAGCAGTAGCAGCAATACTAATTGGTTCTTCAATCATATCTTGACCTAAGAAAGTGATAGCTAAGTCTCTTAACTCTGGTAATTTTTCATTGATTAAATCAGCACCCAAATGTGTTAAATCAATATGAACATGGTCTTTGTTTTCACCACATCCTCTACCTTCTAAAATCTCTTGAGATATAGCTCTTGAAACAACATCTCTTGAAGCCAGTTCTAATTTGTTTGGAGCATATTTCTCCATAAATCTTTCACCCAGTGAGTTGAAAAGTTTACCACCTTCACCTCTAGCTGCCTCAGAGATAAGTACACCAGAACCTGCTATACCTGTTGGATGGAATTGTACAAACTCCATATCTTCTAAAGGAAGACCATGTCTTGCTACAATAGAAAGTGCATCACCTGTATTTGCATGTGCATTAGAGTTTATTTTAAAAGCTCTACCGTATCCACCTGTTGCAAACATAACTGCTCTTGCATTAAATATCATTGGTTTAGAATCAACTAAATCGTAAGCAAATACACCATTTACTTTACCATCTTCGTAGATTAAATCAGATACATAATACTCATCTTTAAAATCAACACCATCTCTATGAGCTTGTTCATAAATAGTTTGAAGTAAAGTTAAACCTGTTCTATCTTTTGCATAACAAGCTCTTGGCTTACTTTGACCACCAAATGGTCTTTGAGCAATTTTACCCTCTTCGTTTCTACTAAAAACAGCACCCATTTTCTCAGCCCATCTGATTGTTTCAGGAGCTTTTGAACACATAAGTCTAATCGCGTCTTGATCACCTAAGTAATCACTACCTTTAACTGTATCAAACTCGTGTAACTCTATACTATCTTCAGCACTTAAAGCAGCATTTATACCACCTTGTGCAGCACCTGAATGTGATCTAAGTGGGTGTAGCTTTGTAAGCACACAAACACTAAGTCCAGCGCGTGCAGCTTCTCTAGCAGCAGCACAACCTGCTAACCCTGCACCTACGATTACTACATCATATTTATGAATTGGAATACTCATATTTGTTCCTCATTATTAAGATTTAAATTATAAATTTGCTTTGATTTTATCCAATGGTTTTATAAATTGAGGTTAAATGATTTAAAAATAAATTATAACAAATATTGATATGTTACGAAGTGAAGCACAATAAAATATGAAATAATGAATAAAAAAACATATAGATAATGTGAAGAAATATTTGGTATAATCAATAGATATAATTATATTAAATAGGATTGTTATGAATTATCAAAATATAAAAGAGCAATTAGTTAACTTTTTAAAAGATGAAGTATCTAAAATCGGTATGGAAAAAGTTGTTGTAGGTATCAGTGGTGGTTTGGACTCAGCAATAGTTTCAGTGCTTTGTAAAGAGGCTTTTGGAGATAATATGCATGGTGTATTTATGCCATCACATTTTTCAAGTGATGAATCAATCTTTGATGCAAAAGAGCTTTGTGAAAAGTTTGATATATCTTATGAAGTTGTTGAGATAGCGCCAATGGTAAAAGGATATTTTGATAATATAAAAGATGCAACACCATTAAGAATCGGAAATTTAAGTGCAAGAATGAGAATGTCAGTTTTATATGATATAAGTGCCAGAGATAGTTCTTTAGTAGTTGGAACTAGTAATAAATCTGAAATATTATTAGGATATGGTACACTATTTGGTGATACAGCATGTGCAATCAATCCTATAGGGCAACTTTACAAGTCTGATGCTTTTGGGTTCGCAAGATATATTGGTGTAACAGATGCAATTATTGATAAAAAACCAAGTGCTGATTTATGGGAAGGTCAAAGTGATGAAGAGGAGCTTGGATATACATATAAAACAATGGATGATGTTTTAAAACTTATGATTGATGAGAATAAAACTAAAGAGGAGTTGTTGTCATTAAATATTAGTGAAGAACTTATCGATATGTTAAGTTATAGAGTAAAAGCAAATGCTTTTAAAGGAAAACTTCCAACTATTGCTCAAATTAAATTTTAATTCTAAAGGAAAATTAGATGATTAAAACACAAAAAAATGAAAAAGTTATACCATTCTTTCAACCAACTATAGATGAAGAGGAACTAAGTCAGGTTCAATCTGTACTTAACCTTGAGACAACAACAAATAGTAAAGTTGAAGAGTTAGAGAAAGAGATTTCTGAGTTTATAGGCGCAAAATATGCAATTGCTACAAATAATGCAACATCTGCTTTACATTTAGCACTTAGTTCAATGTCTCTAAAAAGAGCAGATAAAGTGATAATGAGTGTTAACTCTTTCCCTAATTTACCTGAAACAGTTAGACATTTTGATGCTGAGCCTATATTTGTAGATATAGAATCAAATGGATTCAACATTGATTTAGGTAAATTAGAATCATACCTTGAAGAGAATAACTCTAAAAAATTAAGAGCCTTGATAGTTACATTTGTAGCAGGTGAAATTCCAGATTTAGATAAAATTTATGAGATAGCAAAAAAGTATGATATTTTAGTTATTGAAGATGCTTCAAGTGCCTTGGGTTCTATGTATAAAGATCAAATGGTTGGTTCTTTAGAAGCTGATATGACAATCTTTTCTTCAAACTATACAAATAGTAAAACAGCAATAAGTAGAGGTGGTTTTATTGTTACTAACGATGAAGTATTAGCTACACGTGCTAATTTACTTCGAACACACGCAATAAATAGTAGCTTTGATGAGTATGGAAATCTTGACTATATTTATGATGTTGTTGATATTGGATATAAATATGATATGAGTGAACTTGAAGCTGCATTTAATCTTGCTCAGTTTTATAAAACTAATTCTTTTTGTGAAAGAAGACAAGAGATTGCAGTAATTTATGCTAGAGAGTTACAGGATTTAAATCATATCTCTTTACCTCAAGGTGATGAAGAACATATCTTTAGTCAATATATTATAAAAGTAAGTAAAAATAGAGATGGTTTTGCTAGGGCTTTAAAAGAGCAAGGTGTATCTACAGGATTACATTTTATCCCTCTTCACCTTTTAACATATTATAAGAAGAAATATAAGTTAAAAATCACTACATATGGAAATGCTTTAACATCATATGGGCAAATATTATCTTTACCAATTTATCCTTCTATGAGTGATGAAGATGTATTATACGTATGTGATACAATTAAAAGTGTCGCAAAGCAGTGGATATAGGTGGATATAGTTGAATAGATTTTTAGTATCTTGGGTTGAGCAATATTTGTTTAATCCAAACTTATTTCAAAAATTAGTAGGGATATTATTTTTCCCTATAACTATACTAAATTGTATATATACTACTTATAAAAGAGTCTCTGCTAAGCCATTGTTTTATGGCTTACCTGTTATTAGTATTGGAAATTTACTTGTTGGTGGTACGGGTAAAACACCAGTAACAATAGCATTGGCTAAAAATAAAAAAAATGTAGCTATAGTACTGCGAGGTTATGGTAGAGAGTCAAAAGGGCTTTATATTATCTCTAAAAAAGGAAAAATTTTAGAAGATGTAAAAGTAAGTGGTGATGAAGCTATGCTTTTAGCAAAATCTTTGCCAAATGCTACAGTAATAGTATCTGAAAAAAGAACAGATGCTATTTTAAAAGCAAAAGAGTTAGGTTGTAAGGTTGTTTATTTAGATGATGGTTATGGAAAACATGAGGTTGTTAAGCTTGATATTTTACTAAGACCAAATATTGATCCTACAAATATTTTTTGTTTACCTAGTGGTGGATATAGAGATACACCTATGATGTATTCATTTGCTGATATAGTTTTAAGAGATGGTATTGATTTTAAAAGAGTTGTTACTTTTAAACAAAATGGTAAAATTGTAGAAGAGTTACCAAAAAATGCAGTTGTTTTAACTGCAATATCAAAACCAAATAGACTTTTAGAGTTTTTACCTGAAAATATAAATATGGTAACTTATCCAGATCACCATAACTTTACACTAGAAGATATTGAAAAGTTAAAGAAAAGCTATCCAAACAATCCAATAGTAGTTACTCAAAAAGATTTAGTAAAGTTAGAAAAGTTTGATTTATCTGATATATATCTTATGGATTTAGAGGTATCTATAGCTAATGAGAATATTGAAAAAGTTGATAAATATATTTTAGAACACACTGCTAAATAGTTTATCAACTTTTCAAACTATAAGTTTTAAGATTTTATATTATAATACTTATAGTTTTTGTAGTAGTTTATATTGTTTGTTAATAAAAGAGCAAGTATTGCAAATAACCAATACATAAACCATTGAGAAATCATCCCTAGAAATCCATCTTCATAATAAAAATCAACAGCTTGAAATATTAAAAAAAATAGTAAAGTAGATTTTAATGAAACACTGTTTGTATTTTTAAGAAAATTTAATATCTCAGTCTCTTTTAGCTTATTTTTAAAAAATAGTAATACTGCTAAAAAAACTATATTAATAGATATTAAGATGTACTCGGATTTAACAATATCTAAAACCTCTTTTTGAGATAAAAATATAGAATATACTCCACCCATTAAAATCAATGAAAGTAACAATAATAGTTTAATGTTTATCAAAAGTAACTCCTATATTAATTAGCAATCTTTATTTAGTCTGTCATATCTATCATGATGACCTATAAATATAAAGTTAGTAATAGTATCATATTCAGCAAATAATATTTTATATTGTTGATTAGTTCCTAATATAGAGATACTTTTTCTATGCTTGTCTCTTTTGCAGCAAATTGAATGATAGTAAAGTTTTAAGTCATTTCTATTAGTTTTATATAATTCAATTGTATTATCAATTTGCTCCTGCGTAAGTGAGTGCTTTTTGATAAGCTTAGATGCTTGTTTTAGGTATGAATTTTCATACTTGATATTTTCTATCACTTAAGTAAAATCCTAATTCAAATTGTAAGTTAAGTAAAAGTTCATAAAAAGATTGAGCTTTAGTGTAGTAGTCATTTAGTAGTTTGTTAGCTGATTCTTCTACATCAGCATACTCTTCATAAGAGTCAATCATATCATCAATATCTAATACAAATTTCTCTATTGTAGAATTTGGTAAATCCATGTTTTTATGGTATTTCATTAAATCATCAAAAAAAGTATAAACTTGAGATAATGACATTAATTTGTTTACTATTTCATTATCTCTTACATCTCTTGAAATAGTTAATTTATTATTTTCTAACTGATGAATATATTTATGAATATCATCATTATTTAAATCAACTGGGTTTAACATATCAATCATAAATATAATCCTTTTATTTTATTATATGTGCATTATATCAAAGTATAATCTATATGTAGAAGAACTACTATCATAGATTTGTATCTAAATCAAGATTGGTGTACTATATTATATTTTCTTGATGCAGCTTTTTTTATAAGTTTTTCATTTGTAGGAGCGTTTTCCATCTCTTCTAGCTGTTTTTTAGTTAAATTTGCTGGTGGTGATATACTAATCACATTACCATCTTTAATTCTTAGTGCCATAATGAAACTCCTTTACTCTATATATTTGTATTATATCAAAGTATAATTAAATTATACATATAGAGTAAGACTAACTTTATGGTATTAATTCAGGAATAATATAAGATGCAAAATGAGAGTTAAATTTTAGGGATATTGAATCTTTATGACTTTTGGAAGATAAAAAATCTGCTTTTATTAATTTACTTATTAATGTGCTTGCAGTTCTAGTGCTTTTTCCGATTACATTTGCTACATCACCTCTACTAATTGTACCTTAAAAGATGAGTTTTATACTTTTTATGGTTATTGAAAAAAAAGAAGATGATTGGGGATAGATTGAATTTGGTAGATATAAGGTAGATATATAAAAATATCTACCCCTCCTTAAGACCATTTCTCATAGTCTCAACTAACTTCTCATCAGCTTTCTTACCTGTAAACAATTCAAAAGCTATAACACCTTGATATAAAAGCATATCCTCACCATCTTTATATTTTATGTTCTTTTCTTTTGCTAATTCTAAAAATGGTGTCATTTTTCCATATATACAGTCTATTGCAAAGCTTGAGTTATCTAATATTTTTTCTAGTATCTCTATAGGAGTAGGGTAGCTATCATCCTTTAATCCTGCACTTGTAGAGTTTATCACTAAGTCATATTTTCCTATTTTAAATGTATCCCAATTATAAGTTGTACAATCTAACTTTTTAAAGAAATCTAACCTATTTGAGCTTCTATTTAAAACAGTAGTTTTAATACCAGCATTTTTAAAAGCAACAGCAATCGCTTTTGCAGTTCCACCAGCACCAAGTATAATTGCACTTTTTATTTCTCCAAACTCTTCAATAGCTTTCATAAACCCTGGTGCATCTGTATTGTATGCTATTACTTTTCCATTTTCATTTATATATGTATTTACTGCACCAATTTGATTTGCTAATCCTCTTATCTCATCTGCATTTTTAAACGCATCCTCTTTATGAGGTACTGTTATATTAGCTCCAGAGATATTGTTTTGTAAAAAAACATTTTTTATAGTTGATCCATCTTCTAGATGTGTTTTATTATATAAGGCATCTATATTTAAAGTTTGAAAACCTGCATTATGCATTTGTGGTGATTTTGAATGTGATACTGGGTTTCCAAATATTGTGTATTTTATCATCTTAGTTTTCCTAATAATAGATTTGTCCAATTTGTCTCTTTTTTTGTTTCTGGTATCTCTTGGGTTGTTGTTTCAATTTTTTCTACTGTTTCTAGCTTTTTTTGGATAGTTACAGTTTCTTCTATTTTTACAATTTGTTCTATTTCTATCTCATCGTTATTTGAGATTAGTTCATCTCTATACATCATTAGAAATTTTTGGAATAGTTCAAATTCTACATATTTATCGTATTTTCCTGGGTATTTTAAGTATTTATCTTCTAAAAGTTTGTCATATAAAATTGTTACATTAAATTCATTTTTATAATATTGACCAATGATATGTGCATCTCTTACTAAAATATTTAAGGATACAAACTCTTTGTATTGTTCTGGAAATATTTTTGTTAATATTCTTGTATAGTTTCGTTTTTGAAAATCAATATTCTCTTTTTCATTTAAATTTTCAATCTGTTTTTGTAAAGGGACTAACTCCTCAAGCCAAGTTACAATTAAATCTTTATTGTTATTTACAACAGCTTCAAATGAGCCTTTTCCTGTGTATGAATATGTATTGTTTTTTATTTGGTTACTGATACTAGATAGTTTTTTCATTTAATTTCCTTACCTAAAGTATTTTACACAAAAATTCTTTAATATTTCTCATAATTACTTATGTTATAATGGTATTATGAATAATTTTAATAACTTAAATATCGATAAAGATATGATAATAAACTTAAGCTCACTTGGCTTTTCTAAAATGACAGAGATTCAAGAGAAAAGTTTACCATTGATATTGGATGGTGAAGATGTAATAGCAAAAGCAAAAACAGGTAGTGGAAAAACTGTAAGTTTTGGACTAGGTGTTTTAAATAACCTGAAAAGTGAAAGGTTTAGAATCCAATCTTTAATACTTTGTCCTACACGAGAACTTGCATCTCAAGTAGCACAAACACTTAAAAGTTTGGCTAGATATAAACACAATATTAAGATACTTACTTTAACAGGTGGAGTACCTTATAAACCACAAGTTCACTCTCTTTCTCATAAAGCTCATATAATAGTAGGAACTCCAGGGAGAGTTTTAAAACATCTAAAAGAGGATAGTTTTACTTGTGATGATATAAATACTTTAGTTCTTGATGAAGCTGATAGAATGTTAGATATGGGATTTAGTGAAGATATAATGGAGATTATAGGATACTTACCAAGTTTACGACAATCTATGCTTTTCTCTGCTACATATCCATCTACTATTGAACAAATGAGTGAATCAATTTTATGTGATCCAAAAATGGTTGAAGTGGCTTCAACACACAGCAACACAACAATAGAACAAAAGTTTTATAAAGTAGACCCTTATCAAAAACCAGATGTAGTACCAAAAGTTTTAGATGAAAAATATCAAACTACGATAATATTTTGTAATACAAAAGTGCAGTGTAATGAACTAGCTGATTTTTTAGATGAAAAACTTGATATGGATATACTTGTACTTCATAGTGATTTAGATCAAAAAGATAGAGATGAAACACTTATAATGTTTGCAAATAAAAGTTTCCCTATTTTAATTGCTACTGATGTTGCTTCAAGAGGGCTTGATATTGATGATGTAGATTTAGTTATAAACTATGATTTACCACATGATTTTGAAGTATATACACATAGAATAGGAAGAACGGCACGTGCTGGTAAAAGTGGATGTTCGATTAGTTTAGTTGAAGATGAACTTTATTTTGAAGATTTAAATGAGTTTTTAAATGCTGATTTTAAACTTCAGGGAATTGATAAGTTAAATGATACAAAAGAGTTAAATTTATCTTCTTTATATTCTACACTATATATAAATGGTGGAAAAAGACATAAGTTAAGAGCTGGTGATATTCTTGGTGCATTAACTGCTGGAATAGGACTTGATAAAACAGATATAGGAAAAATTGATATTATGCCAACTTGTTCATATGTTGCTATAAAAAACGAAGTTTATGATAAGGCTCATGATGGATTAAGTAATAATAGAATAAAAAATAAGATGTATAGAGTATATAAGAGATAAGTTTATCTCTTAATATATGATTTAAATAGGTATTTTTATATTAAATACTGCCCATTGGGCAACATTATTAACTCTTAATTTTCCACCAATCTTATTTTCTACAATAGTTTTAGACATATCTAGTCCAATTCCTGTACCGTGAGTGTCTGCTTTTGTTGTAAACTTTTTATTAAATACTTTTTTTATAATATCATCAGGTATACCACCTGCATTGTCCATTATTTTTATAACTATTCTATCTTTTTTAATATAAGTTTTAAATTTGATAATCGGTTTTTCAATCTTTTTTTCAATTAAAATATCAATAGCATTTTTCACAATATTTAAAATAACTTGCATCAATAAACCAACAGGTACTGCTACTTTTGAATCTGAATCAAACTCTTTTATAACTTTAATATTTTCAGATTTTATTAATGGCATAATAATAGTTAAAGATTTTTCAATTAAATCAACTAAAGAGATTGTTTTTGAACTGTTATCAATTTGAAATAGATTTCTAAAGTCTTCTATAGTTGTATTTAAATGGTCTGAATATGTAAGTATATTATTAAGTGAATCACCTAACATATCATCTGTTAAAATTCCAGTTTCTTTATAAACTTGTGTTGATGTAACAGATGATGTGATAGCACTTAATGGTTGTCTCCATTGATGAATAATCATCTCAAGCATCTCACCTAACTGAGCTTGTGTTTGTACAACTTGAAGTATTGTATCTTTTTCAAGGTTTTTTTCAACCTCTTTATCTACACGTTGTTCTAAGTCTTTATTTAATTCTTCTAACTCTTTTGTTGTTCTCTCTATTAAGATAGAAAGTGCTTGAGTTCTATGTAGGTTTATATCGTCTACTTTAGGGGGATTATTGCTAAAAATATTTGGTGTTATTTTATCTATAATTTTTGTATTTTCTGAGATTCCTATTATTGTCATAGTTTGATTTAACAATTGATTACTACAACCATCTTTAGAACAGTTATGATAAAACTCTCCATATGTAAAAAAACCACTTATTGGTGCTAATTCTCTAAGTGGTAAAATCTCTAAATTTATATCATTTTTAAGTAAAGCTCGTCTTGCCATACAAGAGTATATAAATATTGATTCAATAGGATGATCAATTATACTTTTTACATTTTCAAGACCTTTATTAATAATCATTTGAACATCACCATGCCCAAATTGTACCTCACTACCCTCTTTAATATTCCCAGCAAAACTTAAACTACCATCATCATGTTTTGATAAAACTGCTCGTGCGACATTTATACCATCTCGTTTAATAACAAGTGGAAACTCAATACCTATTGCAGGTAAAAGCCTACCTATATCATCACCTAAATAGTATTTATAAAAATCAACTGTAGTCATTCCTGCAATTTTATAAACTCTATTTTTTTCAGATTTTTCAATAATATGTTTTTTACCTACAGTTTCCCAATTGAAACTATAGTCTGTATGGATATTTAAGTTTTTATTATAAAGAGCAGCCCCAACTGAACCTTTTGAAGTTATCTCATCTTGAGTAAATACAAAAGTCTCTTCAAATTTTGAATTATCACCTGCCATACCACCTGAAATAACAATATTTTCATTTATAGATGTGATACCTTTTAAAAACTCTTCACCATTTGTATTTAATCCATCAGTAAATGTAATAAGTAGTTTTAAATCTTCATTTGAATTATTAAATGAACTTAAAAGATTTTGTCCTGTTAAATAACTTGATTGGTTAAATGAAACTAGATTTGTTTCAATTCTTGTTTGTTCAAATATTGAAAAAGAGATAACTGTAGAATTGTTGATTGAACCTCTATTTGATATTTCACCACAAGTTGTAGAGCCTATGATTTTTGCATTTGGTAGGTATAATAATATATTATCAATTAAAGTTAAAATATAATTTTTATCATTGTGTGAAGTGAAAATTTGAATTAACAAATTATCATCCTT
>JAYEPG010000073.1:0-2725 GCA_034723795.1 Campylobacterota bacterium | reverse complement strand
ATAAGATGAATATAGCACTATTTGGAGGTAGTTTTGATCCTCCACATATTGGACATGAAAAAATTGTTTATGAAGTGATTAATAAACTTGATATTGATAAACTTATAGTTGTACCAGCATTTTTAAATCCATTTAAAATAAAATCACATTTTTCACCAAACGATAGATTAGAATTGATAAAAGATTTATTTGAAAAAGATAATCATATAAATGTGTCAGATTTTGAAGTTTCACAAAATAGACCAATACCATCTATTGAAACTGTACTACACCTAAAACAAAAATTTAATCCTAAAAAGATTTATCTTATAATAGGTGCAGACAACATAAAATCCCTCCACTTATGGCAAGATTTTGATAAACTTAAACAACTTGTAACATTTATTGTCATTTCAAGAGATGGATATGAAGAAAAAAATGATATAATACAACTTATAAATATAAAGCTAGATATAAATATAAGCTCAACCACACTTCGCGAAGATTTAGATTTAAAATATATTCCAAAAAAAATAAAACAGAAGGTAACGAAATTATGGAAGAAAGAATTAAAAGAATAATTGATATTCTAGATAGTAAAAAAGCAGAAAATATAGAAACATATACTTTAACAGGAAAAGGATATATAGCAGATAGAGTTGTTATAGCAACAGCACTTAATACGAAACATTCACTTGCCCTTTTAACACATTTAAAGGATGACCTTAAGCCATTAGGTGAAGAGTTTGTAAGAACTGAAGAGGAGAATGGAGAGTGGACAATAGTAGATTTAGGTGATATTCTTATCCATATTATGACCCAAGAGTATAGAGAAAAATATACACTAGATGACTTTTTAGATAGCTTTAAAGCACCTGTAGATTCTTACTAGTTAATACTGTTTATTTTATAAATACACAAAAGAGGGTAGTTTTTTAACTACCCTTTTTTATACAATATCCATAATCAAAGTTTTAATATTTTTTTTCTCTTGTATCTCTACAAGGTTAAGGTTTTGAATCTCCTCCTAGTTCCCAAGCTCTTGCTTGGGAACTCATACTTGAGTTTATCTTTTTATTGTGGTGTGATTGTAATGATTTACTTTTTGTATCCATTCCCATCGGGGACGATGGGAACGAGCAAATAATTTTAGGTTATTTCACAGTCTTTGGAACGAGGAAGAAAGAATTCGTTAATCTTTATTTAGTTTTAGAATAAGTTAATTAATACTTTTAGTTACCTCTACTTTTTTAGTTATTTTACCTAGCATAGATACATAAGATGTATTTTTTGAAAATACTTTAATAAAAGTATTTGGGTCATATAATTCATAACCAACCAATCTCGTAAATATAGTTTTATTACCAAATGCTTTATTGAATTCTTCTTTATTTTGAACTTTATTGAGTTTTTTTAACATTTTATAAAAGAAATTTGATATATCTATTTCTTGTTGGAATTGAGTTACAATAACTCTTTTATTATTATATAATCCCCAGCCTTTAACAATAACTTCATATTCTAAATCTTTTTTAACTTCATTCCAAGTTTTTAAAAATTGTTCATTTTTTTGTTTTCTATTAGGATTTGCTTTAATTAATGTAAGAAATAATTGATCTAAATCAGCTCCAATTGTTTTATAAAGTATAGAGCCTGACTTTACTGAATTATTATTAAATAATAATTGATTATTAACTGGTGTATCATTAATTATTTTCATAAGAGAAGAAATAAACAAAAGAGCTTTTGGTGATGCTGCAATATTATTTAAATTACATTTCGATGATATTAATGAGTTATTTTCTAAATCAATTAAGCTATTGCATTTTGCTTTTATATTATATTCATTAAGAATCATTTTTATATTACATTGTATGTTATTGTATTTATCATTATTTATTATTACGTTATATTTATTACTATATTTCATTTTACTTACTAAATCATTTGTTGTAGTAATAATTGTTTGTGCAGTATATTCTTTTGTTGGATATTTAAATAAAATATTATCTACAATAGGTATGGTATATAAATACCTTGGATACTCTTTTGATTGAATATCTGGAATTTTTGATTGAATATCTGGAATTTTTGATTTGAAATTAGGAACTTTATTGTATTGGCATCCTCCAAAAAATAACATTATAGTTATTAACAAACTTAACTTTTTCATTTTATTTCCTTGTTTTAATATAATTAGATTAGAATATATAATTACTTATTAACATAGATTAACTATTTATTAATCCAACATAATTGTACCATATAAACTCTTATTTCTTAAAATCGGTACAAGTGTGTCCTTTTATTTGTCTTGTAGTTGATATTCTAACATAGATGATACTTTTATATGGTTATATCCTTATAAAAGTATCATTTTACTGTTTTTAAATTTTAGTCTCGCTCCCCCATGCTTCACTTGAGAGTGTATATTTTCTAGTTCCCAAGCTCCTGCTTGGGAATTCATACTTGAGTTTATCTTTTTATTGTGGTGTGATTGTAATGATTTACTTTTTGTATCCAATATCCATAATCAAAGTTTTAATATTTTTTTTCTCTTGTATCTCTACAAGGTTAAGGTTTTGAATCTCCAAACTCATAAGTTCAGCAAAGCTAGTTATATTTGCTTTTGCTAACTCATTTACAATTAAACCACGATAGTGCTTCGCCCAATGACTTACAACTTTTCCATCTTTTAAAAACTTATAAGTAATAGTAGGCATAGTAGGTTTATAAAATTTATCAT
>JAYEPG010000072.1:0-2738 GCA_034723795.1 Campylobacterota bacterium | reverse complement strand
ATTTATAGATTTTGATGGTGTAAATATTGGTGATAAGATAAACTTTACAGCCACAATATCTAAAAATGAGTTTAGAGGTACTGTAAAGTATAATTTGATGTTTAAAGAGTTATTATAATACTATTGGTTGATATATATTTGAATCTTCTATAATAACAGATTCATTTAGATGTGTTATCTCTTGTGTTAAATCTACGCTATGACTCGAAGATGCTAAAACATTTCCATTTTTAATATCAATCATTTTCATAAATAATATAAGTTGGTTTTTTGTAATCGTGTATGTTCCCACGATGGCATATCTTGCTCTATTTACACTATTGTTTATACTTTTTACATCTCTTGTTAAAACTTTAAAACCTTCTTGCCCAAATCTAAAGTTTTTTGATAACTCAATCTCTCTAATTGTATAGTTATATTTAGATACTAGTTTATTTTTTAATAAATCTGTTAATACAAAACTCAACTTTGTATCACTTTTTAAAGTAAAGTTATCAGCAAAGTTAGAAACTAGAAGTATCTCATCTCTTTTTATATTTGGAAAAATTTGATTTGATGATTTTTTTAGTAAAGTTGAAATAATACTATCATAGTTAGTAGATTTTATTTCATGATTATATTTAAATTCAGGAACACTACATCCTGAGTATAAAACAACAGTTAAAATTAAAATTAATTTTTTAAGCTTATTCATTTATTACCTTTATCATATTCTTTTTTCATTTTTTCTATATCTTCAGAAGCTCTACCTTTATATTTGTTAAAAGCAATTTCTCGATGTGAAAATGTACAATTTTGTTGTTTCTTTAAACTAATTAAATATTTAAGTCTTTCATCAATGCTATCTCTTGCAGTACTTGCTCTGTATTGATTATATCCACCAAGAGGTACATATATATACCATTTGGCTATACTTTCTGCCGAAAGCCCAGTAGTATCATTTATATCAGTATTTGCATCAATTAAATCAGCAATTTCTGTAGTAAGTTGATTGCAATTTAATAATTGGTCATTTTGTTCATAAACTTCAACATCTTTAGGTACGCAAGCACTAAAAAATATTATAATAATACTTAAAAAAATAATCTTCATTATTTTTTGTAAATACATCTATTTATCCTCAATAATCATAATAGGATTATCTTCAATTACTTCACCTGAATCTTTTTCAATTGTAGGGTTTTGATATATAACTTTTTCTTTTTTTATAATTTTCTTAGGGCATAAGTTATATAAAGTACAATCTTGTGGTTTATATATAACTCTGGAGCTTGAGATTATATTTCCTGAAATAGAATCAATTATTCTACTGTTTATTAAAAAGCTTTTATTTTCAAATTTAACATAAGTACCTACTAAAATATATTCTATAGTTTCAATAGTGTCTTTAAGTTTTTCTGTTTCTCTGGTGATATGAAACTCACCATCTTTTGTAACAGAAATAGCATCTTGCCCTCTGAAATCAGTAACATTAAACTTGTTTACATGTAGTTCATTAAACATACTTTCACTTAACATTCTACCAAATGTAGTTGTCTCTTCAAGGTTGTCTAGGTTTACAAAAGTAGTTAAAATAATTTTTGTTGTTTTATCTTTTACAGTATTTGAATGTAAAAGTTGTTTAGCAATTTGCATAATCACTTCATTTAAGTTACCTGAAGAGTAGTTATTTAAATCATTATTTATAAATGAATTGTCTTGGAGAATAACTTCTTGTTTGATTGTTTTAGTAGCTGTTTGTTTCGGTTTATCTTGTTTTGGTGTAGATTGAATTTGAAATTGACAACCATTAAAAAAAAGTGCCGTTAGTAAAAGTAGAAAAGAGATAGATTTCATCTATATACCTTATTGTAAAATTTAATTATTATACAAAAGGTTATATAAATATGTCTTTAACTAACTTTTTTAAAGATTATCTCATTGAATTAGTTATAATTCTTATAGTTCTAGGTTTAATACAATTATTTAAAAGTTTGCAATCATTAGTATTGTAATAAGTTTTTGCTGATGCAACAACTTTACCAGTTTTGTTATCCATAATTCTTGCATTTATTAATATTTTATTGTCAATTGAAGAATATGTACCAACTAAAACATATGTATTAGGTATATTTCTATTAATAAGCTTTGCATTTCTTGTTATAAAGAATTCACCTGTAGTATTAATAGTTAATGCGTTTTGTCCTCTAAAATCAGCAACATTAAATCCCCTTATAAATAGTTCATTAAAAAATGTTTCACCAAGAGTTCTACCAAACGCAGTTGTTTTATTTAATTGATGTAAATCTACAAAAGAAGTTATAGCAATATTACCCATATCCTCTTTTACAATTCTGCTACTTGCTAGTAATTTATCTGCTAACTCTACAATCCTATCATCTACTTCACCGTTTGAATCAATTGGTGCTTGATATTCATATTGGTTAATTTCTGACTGACTTTTGATTTGAATCGCACTAAGAACAGTTGAATAACACAATATAGTTGTAATTAATCCTGCTTTTAATATACTTTTAATCATAATTTACCCCTTATTTCTATAATTTATAATGAAATCCTATCTTAACAATTCTTAAGATTAGATTAAATAAATAACAAGTAGTACCATAAAATAAATCTAATCTTAAATTATGATATTAATCAAATAAAATTAACAAACAATTAACATATTCAACTTGATTTAAATCAAGTTAAGCTAAAATTCTTGCAATAAGTGGCGTTTCGCGTGGCTTTATTTT
>JAYEPG010000071.1:0-2738 GCA_034723795.1 Campylobacterota bacterium | reverse complement strand
CTTTATAAGTTGATATATTTCTATTAGTTTGAGATGTTGAATTATAAATGATTGTATGTAACTTTTCCCAAATCCTAACCATCGCCAAAGTGTCAAGATGACAATAAGGCAAAAGATTTTTTATTATATCATCTCTTTTTGACTTATCTTTTATTTGCGACTGCTACAATTTCTTTATCCGCTTTTAATTCTTCACTTGCAAACTCTAATGCACATGCATCATTTTTAACAGCTTTTAAAACTATCTCTTTATCAGATCGTAGGTCTTCACTTGCATATTGTATAGCATTAGCTTTTTCTTTAACTGCAGTTAATACAATCTCTTTATCATCTTTCAAAGCATCACTTGAAAGTTTTAAAGCATAACCGTATTGATTAACAGCAGCCAAAACAATTTCTTTATCCGCTTTTAGTTCTTCACTTGCAAATCTTAAGGCATAGCCATTTGTTTTAACTGTGGCTAAAACTATATCTTTATCTGCTTTTAATTCTTCACTTGCAAACTCTAATGCATATCCATTTGTTTTAACAGCTTTTAAAACTATATCTTTATCTGCTTTTAATTTATCACTTGCATACTTTAAAGGTTTTCCAGAGGTAGTGCTACTAACAGATTTCAAAATAACCTCTCTATCAGCTTTTAATTCTTCACTTGCATATTGTAAATTTTCCCCATCTTGCTTAACTTTAAATAAAATAATATCTTTATCTGAGTTTAACTTATCACTTGCATATTTTAAGGTATCAACTTTTTCTTTAATTACATTTAAAACAAATACTTTATCTGCTTTTAATTCTTCACTTGCGTACATAAAAGCATCCCCAAAGAAACTATGTTTAATAGCCTCTAAAACAACTTCTTTATCGGCTTGTAGATCTTTACTTGCAAATTTTAAAGCAGAACCATCATTTTTAACAGCAGCTAAAACAATTTCTTTATCTGATTTAAATTCGTCATCTGCATCTTCTAAAACAAGTCCACTTTTTTTAACTTTTTTTAAAATTTTATCTCTATCAGATTTAATAACTTTTCGTTGACTTCTATTAGAAGTAAATACATCTTCACCTTTATTTAAAAAGATTAAGCCTAGAAAAAAATAACCACTGCAAAAAACCCTTTAACTATTGGTTCAAATAAAGAAATCCAAATTAATCCTAATCCGAATAATACTACTATAAATCCTGCAAAGTCAGCTATCCAAGAAGTTGATCTACTCCAAACCACTTCTTGTTGATTATTATCTAACAATTTTTCTTCCATTATATTTCTCCAATTATTTTATGTAATTTTTCCCAAATCCTAACCATCGCCAAAGTATCAAGATGACAATAAGCTAACAGGTCTTTTCGTATATCATCTCTTTTTAACTTATCTTTTATCAGGTGAAGATTTGCAAATGTATCCATAGCATCACCACCATTTTGAATAGAGCCTAATTTTTTATAATCTAACTCATCGTTATTAGGGAACATCGCTGGTAATACTGACTTTATGGAAAAACTACCATTAAAATCAGGATGATAATACCCTCTACCTCTAAATGGTACTATAAGGTCAATAAATCTTTCATTTAAAGCTAGAAGTTTATCTTTTTTATCTGTATTATAATTAGCAAGCTCTTTTATTCTACTTATCTCAAATGATTGATTATATGCTACTATACTTCCAGTTGGTGTTATATCATTTAACATTTGAGTTATTAAAGCATCTCTTGGGTCGCTATTTTCATCTCCTAAAAACTCTTTATGCTCTATAGTTCCATCTTCATGTAATATATGAAGAGAATATTGAAAGGGCATCTGCATATATGGTCTTTGATCGTTAAATCTTGGAATAGTATTTTGAAAAGTTTCAAAGTCAAAAAAGTTTATAGGATACCCAATAGTATCTAGGAAATCTTTGATGATAGTTTTATCAATATAAGGCTCTTTTGATCTGTATGTATTTACTTGAAGCTGTTGTGTAGCGTTTAGTTGAAAATCATTTGGAATATCTTCATATGTTTTCATACCCTTATAATACATCTCAAACTTTTTAGTCCCATTCATCCAGTATAGATTAAATACAGATGGATATGGTATATGTTTCCAACAGTGTCCTTGAAAGTCACAGCTATTTGGATCATCACAATGTACACCAATATCTACATCAGGGATATCTTCACGAAGCATTAATTCCATCTGTTCAATGTTAAATGGTATTTGATATTGTTTATTTTGTACTTCATCTGTTACATCAGCTATGGTAAAAAGTTGATTTTTATCTAATTCACCATCTCTTACATACTGATTATTTATATGTACTATATAAGCTCGATTTAGTTCAATAGTATTTGATAATGCATACCATTGAATAGAAGCATCATTAAGGTGATATTCTTTAACAGCTGTACTTCCTTTGACTTCATATATATCCCACATATCACCATTTTTTACAAGTATATCAGCCATAGCAAATATACCATTTTCTTTAAATGCCGCTTCATAGATAACTTCACAACCGTTTTCTATAAGCTCTTGTGTTTTTACTATCATACTATCAAAGTTTTTACTATATTCTATTTCAGTACCATTTGGGAAAAGTTGTTTTGCAAAATCACCTACAGTGCTACCAGAGTTAAAAAGAGATTCTTGAGTTTGGTCATGAATATCTCTTAGTTCAGGTTTATTTTGATATAGCCAAAGTGATTTATGACATTGTAAGTCTCTTATGTATTGTGATTTAGATAGTGTCATTT
>JAYEPG010000070.1:0-2739 GCA_034723795.1 Campylobacterota bacterium | reverse complement strand
AGGGTGAGTATCTTTTAGGAACTTCAATTGCACGTCCACTTATTGCTAAAAAGCAAATTGAGATTGCTTCTAAAATGGGTGCAGATGCTGTATCTCATGGAGCAACTGGAAAAGGTAATGACCAAGTTAGATTTGAGCTTGGATATTTAGGGTTAAATCCTGATATTACAGTTATTGCACCTTGGAGAGAGTGGGACTTAAACTCAAGAGAAAAACTTCTTTCTTACGCAAGAGAACATGGTATAGATATTGATGCAAAACATGTTGATGAAAATGGTGAGCCATCAGTTAGTCCATACTCTATGGATGCAAACTTACTTCACATCTCATATGAGGGACTTCACTTAGAAAACCCAATGAATGAACCAGAAGATTCTATGTGGTTATGGACAACAAGCCCAGAGAATGCTCCTGATGAAGCAGAGTATATCACTATTGGATATAAAAATGGAGACCCAGTATCTATTGATGGTAAAGATTTATCTGCTGCTACAATGCTTCGAACTTTAAATGAGTATGGAAATAAACACGGTATTGGAAGACTAGACATTGTTGAAAATAGATTTGTTGGTATGAAAGCTAGAGGTTGTTATGAAACTCCAGGTGGAACAATTATGCTAAAAGCACATAGAGCTATTGAATCAATCTGTTTAGATAGAGAAGAAGCACATATGAAAGACGGGATGATTGCTAAGTATTCTGAACTTATCTATAACGGTTTTTGGTTTAGCCCAGAGCGAGAGATGATGCAAGCTGCCATTGATACAACTCAAAAATTTGTTCAAGGTAATGTAAGACTTAAACTTTACAAAGGTAATGTTACTGTAGTAGGAAGAGAATCTGATATGTCACTTTACTCTGAAGAACACTCAACTTTTGAAGAGGATGAAGTATATAATCAAGCTGATGCAGAAGGTTTTATTAGATTAAATGCATTAAGAAGAATTATTGCTGGTAAAAAAAGAGGAACAAATAAATAGATGAATAAAATCTATATTATTATTGAGGCGATTATTTAGATAGAAAATAGACAACAATAACGAAAGATTGAGATGGATTACCTAAAAGATTTAGAAAAGATTTGTAAAATTAACTCATATACGCAAAACAAAGCTGGAGTTGATAAAGTTGGTGCTGTTATGCAACAATGGTTAGAAAATATTGGATTTGAAACTACTACTTATGAAAGAGAAACTTTAGGTAATCATCAACTTTTCACTACACCTAAAACTGATGGTGCAAAGATACTTCTACTTGGTCACAATGATACTGTTTTTCCTAAAGGTGCTTTTGATTCTTTTCATCAAGATGAGATGTACGTTTATGGACCTGGTACTTGTGATATGAAAGGTGGAAATATAGTTGCACTTGAAGCACTTAAATCCATCCATAAAACTAATGGTAAAATATCAAATATCGACTTTTTTCTTGTATCAGATGAAGAAACAGGTAGTGATGATTCTAAATTTATCACTTTAGAGTTAGCTAAAAACTATGACTACTGTTTTGTTTTTGAAGCAGCTGGAGAAAACCTTGAAGTAGTAACTGGTAGAAAAGGTGTAGGTACATATACTATAACTATAGATGGTGTTGCTGCTCATGCAGGGACTAGCTATCTAAAAGGTACAAATGCAAACCTTGAAGCATCTTATAAGCTACAAGAATTAACAAAACTAACAAACCTTGATCTAGGTACAACAGTAAATGTTGGAAAAATTACAGGTGGAATTGGTGCAAATACAATTAGTCCTAAGTGTGAATTGCTTTTAGAGATAAGATATACAAAACATAGTGAAAGAGACAGAATTCTTAATGCTTTAGATACTATTACAAATACTTCATATGTAAATGGAACAACATCAACTTTAGATGGTTTAATACAAAGAGATGTAATGGAGCCAAATGATAAACAATTAAATTTTATTAAAACATTAAAAAATATTACAAAAGAAACAATATTATGTGAGCAAAGAGGTGGAGTAAGTGATGCAAATCATGTAGCTTCATGTGGTGTTATCACGCTTGATGGATTTGGTCCGTTTGGTGATGGTGACCATACTATAAAAGAAAGGGCATTAAAAAGTAGTTTTGAACAAAGAATAGTTATGATGACTAAAATTTTAGAGCATCATCAAATAAATAATCAATTTTAAAGAAGAGGTGTATAAATGAGTAAGAATAATAGAACAATAGGTATGTGGCTTTATCAAAATGGTGGTGGAGATATTATCCAAAAGAAAATGATAAAGAAACTAAAAGATAGAGGTATTGATACAATTGCTGAGTTAAACCTTAGAAATGCAATTGCAAAAAATGGAAATATTATTTGTCAAATTGATGGACTTGATAAAACTACAAAAGCAAATGAACTTGATCTATTTTTCTCATACAATGCTGGTGAGCAAACTCAATATCAAATGTATCTGTATCAGGCATTAAATAGAGTTATACCTATGATTAACTCTTATGATGCTTTTGCTTTAACTGAAGATAAGTTTCATACATCATTTGTACTTAGAAATCATGGAATTGCAACTGCTGATTATAAACTTTGTCATAGAGATGATGGACATCATTTAAAAAAGATTATTAAAAAATGGGATAAAATGGTTTATAAACCAACTGATGGTTGGGGTGGAGTAGGGCTTACAAAGATTGAAAATGAAGCTAATCTTGATATGCTTATGCCATTTTTAAATCAGATGGATTTAAGATACTTTTATGTTGAAAAATTTATAA
>JAYEPG010000069.1:0-2739 GCA_034723795.1 Campylobacterota bacterium | reverse complement strand
AAACTTTGATACAATCCAACTATGAAACACTTAAAGGGTTATGGTAAGCGATACTTTTCATTAGCAATTATTGCTATGTATTCAACTCTAGATAAACTATCTAAAAATGATAGTAATTTTCAGTACCATAAAAAATCTTTTGAATTTATCCAGCCAAGTCAAGCTCCTCCTGCCTCTTAAATTTTTTACATTAAACTCGTAAGAGAAATCAATAAATATTTAAAATTTAAGGAAAAATTATGCATATAGAAGCAGGTGTCGTAAGTGGCGCAAAAATGTTATTAAGTTATGGTACTGCAGTAGCAGTTGGAGGTGTTACACTAAAGTTAGCAGTTGATAATATAAAACAAAATGGTATCTTATCATTGATTGTAAAAAGTATCTTATCTACTATTTTAGTATTTTGTTGTTTTGAGGTACTTCCTCATGTACCAGTTGGAGTTAGTGAAGTTCATTTAATTTTAGGGACAACTATATTTTTAATCTTTGGAATTGCACCAGCTGCTATTGGACTTGCAATTGGGCTTTTACTTCAAGGGGTATTATTCGCTCAATTTGATTTACCTCAATATGATATCAATATGACAACTTTATTAGCAAGTATATTTATACTTCAATATGCGGTTAAAAAAATCATACCTGAAAACATTGCTTATAAAGATATAAGCTATACACAGATGTTAAAGATGTCAGCTGTTTGGCAAGGTGCTATTGTATCCTGGGTTGCTTTTTGGGCATTTTATGGTCAAGGTTTTAGTGTTGAAACTTTAGTTTCTGTATTTAGTTTTGGTGGGGCTTATATGAGTGTTATTTTGATAGAGCCATTGGTTGATTTAGCAGTTTTAGCTTTTATTAAAACATATAGTTCTACAAATAGTTTATATTTTGATAAAAGAGTTTATTGTAAACATACAGTTTTATAAGTGATAAAAGAGTAGTACTTAAACTAGAATAGAGATTTAAAAAAGAGAACAGATGATAAAAAACATAATAATAACTGCATTTTTAATTTTACTAATAAATGCAAATGCAAATCAAAACAAAACTATAACAGTTGCAGGACCAAGTGCTAGTGTTACACATCCTATTTTTCATATGATAAAAAATGATGCACTTAAAAGTTTAAATACAAATATAAAATTTAAACAATGGAAAAATCCAGATGAACTAAAAGCATTGATATTAAATAAAAAAGTAGATTTTATTGCAGTTCCAATAACTGCAGGAACTATTTTATATAATCGTGGTGCCAATGTACAACTACTTAGTTTAGTAATGGGTGGTGCAAGAGGGATAGTAACTTCAAATAAAAATATAAAAACTATCAAAGATTTAAAAGGTTGCTCAATTGGTATCGCATCACGTGGTGGACTTGCTGATAGTTTAATCAAAATTTTAATAGAAAAAAATGGTATGGACTATAAAAAGGATATTAAAATAGTTTATACACAAACTTCTAAAAACTCTTCACTACTTTTACTAAAAGGGAAAATAGATTGTGCAGTTTTAAGTGAACCTAGAATATCTATGACACTTAAAAAAGCAAAATCTTTACCAAGTGATAAAACACCTCATAAACTATTTTTTACTATAAATCTTTTAGATACATGGAAAAAAACTTTTAATACAACATCATCATTTGCACAAGTTGGATTTTTGGCTGTTGGAGATACTATTAAAAATAAAGAACTTAAAATTAAGTTTATAAAAGAGTATGAAAAATCATTAAACTGGTATATAAATAACCCTGAAATTTCTTCACTCCTTGCTTCAAAATATTTGAAAGGGCTACATCCAAAAGCTATTAGAAATGGTATAAAAAATAGCAATCTTCATGTTTTAACAACACTGCAAAATAAAGAATTGATAAAAGAGTTACTAAACAATCTTCTAGTTGTAAACCCAAAATCAATGGGTAAAAAACTACCAAATGACGGGTTCTATTTAAAAAAATAATATATGAAAAAACTTTTTTATGCACTATTATCATTAACAATTTTCTTTTCACTTTGGGAGTTTGGACATAGGTTGCTAGGCGACTTAGTATTGCCTCCTGTTCTAGATACTTTTAAATCATATATTTCCTATATTCAAAACCCAGAAGTGATTGAAAATATGTGTATAACTTTGCAAAGGATATTTATAGGTCTTGGAGCTTCGATAGTATTAGCTTCTATTTTAGGGGTAATTGCTGGAATTGTGAAGCCTATATCTTATATGCTACAACCTATTATTACTATTATGTTAGGTATGCCTTCAATTGCTTGGATAGTGTTAGCTATGATTTGGTTTGGTTTGGGTGATCCTACTGTTATATTTGTAGTTTTTATAGCTACATTTCCTATAATCTTCTTAGGTTCATTTCAAGGGATGCAAACTGTAGATGGTGATTTAAAAGTTATGGCAGATAGTTTTGAACTATCGTTTAAAACACGACTTTTAAATATCTATTTTCCACATATATTTTCATATATTTTTCCAGCTTGGCTTACATCTATTGGACTATCTTGGAAAATAGTTATGATGGCAGAACTTATATCTAGCGATGATGGGATGGGTTCACTTTTGGCAATTGCAAGAAGTCATATAGATACAACCTCTGTAATGGCACTACTTATGCTTATGGTTAGTTTACTTATATTGGTTGAAAGATTACTTTTAGAGCCTATGATACAGAGGTTTGAATCATGGAGAAGATAATGAAAGTGTTAAAACATTACAAAATGACATACTTTTCAA
>JAYEPG010000068.1:0-13428 GCA_034723795.1 Campylobacterota bacterium | reverse complement strand
CTAATTATAATTTGAAGTGTACTTAAAATAGAAATGATATAATATTATTAATTTAACAAAATAGGAACTAAATAAATGATGAAAAATGTTATATTATTTATAGAATCAGACAATATTGAAGCTTTAGATATTTATACACAATTAAAATGTAGTATAGATGAGATAAAGATACTACAGTACCTTACAAAACAATATATTTTAGGTAATGATAGTCAAGTTGTAATAGATGTTTTATCTGAGTTTTATGACTCTAAAAAATTTGAACACTTAGAAAATCTTTATCATATTAAAAATCTTTTAGAATATGGATGGATAGTTCAAAATAATTTTTCTTCAACTAAAATCAGCGATTTATCACAGCTAGAACTTATAAACAATGTCGTAAGTTTAAGTAGTTCATTTTTAAAACTTTTAGAGGTTGGTTCTTTAGAGTTAGTTTTACCAGAAATAAAAGAGTACAATGACCACCTTGAATATCTTCAAGATCAATTTTTCAAAATAGATTTAGCACAAAAACTAAATATAGTAAAACATAACTTTGATGAAAATTCACCAAATACAAATAGACTTAGAAGTAAGCTATCACTACTTGAAAACCGTATAAAAGAGAGAGTTGAAACTACTACAAACGCTATTATGCTTGAAGACTTTTTTAA
The DNA here is from genome assembly GCA_034723795.1 of Campylobacterota bacterium. GTDB lineage: Bacteria > Campylobacterota > Campylobacteria > Campylobacterales > Arcobacteraceae > JAIOSF01. The sequence goes on along the minus strand of JAYEPG010000068.1, from coordinate 12,772 downwards.
AGATAATAGTTTAAACGATAAAGAACAGATGATATTTTTAGCTTTACTTAAAGAGGAGTATGGAGGAAGTGATGAGTCTATACGTGATATGAACTCTTTGATAGCTTTAATTTCAAGTGATGACTATGAAAAAATCAAACATAGAACTCTTCTTGAAGAGAGTGGAAACCTTATATCTAATAGTTTAATTGATTATGATGAGATGCTTACACCTTTTGGTGGTATAAACCGTAACTTTTATATTCCAGAACAAATTTTATATAAAATATCACATCCAGTAAAAAAACAAAAAAGAACACAAAAAATAAAACTAGATATGCTAATACAAGAACAAGAGATGTTTGAACTAATAGAACCAAAGAAAACTCTTGATGATGTAGTTTTAAATGATAAAACAAAAAAAACACTTGATTCACTTTTAAAGCAAGTTAATAAAACTGTTATTGATAAACTTAAAAAATGGGGAATCAAAGATAAGAAAAAAGGGATAGATGCCAGAATAATATTTTATGGTGCTGCAGGAACTGGAAAAACTATCACAGCACTAGCCTTGGCAAAGTCTTTAAAAAAACAGGTTCTTAGCTTTGATTGTAGTAAAATATTATCAATGTATGTAGGTGAAAGTGAAAAAAATGTTCGTAAAATTTTTGATGACTATAAAGAGTTATGTATAAAAACAAAAAGTGAGCCTATTTTACTTTTAAATGAAGCAGATCAATTTTTAAGTAATCGTGTTAGTGGTCAAATAAGTGGTAGTGATAAGATGCACAATCAGATGCAAAATATATTTTTAGAACAAATAGAAAGATTTGAAGGTATATTAATAGCAACAACAAACTTACTTGAAAGTATAGATAAAGCATTTTCAAGAAGATTTAACTATAAAATTGAGTTCTTAAAACCACAAGAGAAACAGAGAAAACTTTTATGGGAAAAGTTGTTACCATCAAACTTACCATATAGTTCTGAGTTTAGTATTGATAAACTTATTTCAAAAGAGTTAACTGGTGGTCAAATTGAATTAGTTATTAAAAATACAGCTTATAAATTAGCAATAGAGGATGAACCACTATTTAAAACTTCTGATTTTATAGAAGAGATAATAAAAGAAGAAAAAAGTATGTTTGATAAGGATAAAAAAGTTGGCTTTATGAGCTAACTTTTTTAATCATATAGAGGAGTTAATTTATGAAAGATATTAGTATACAATCTTTATCAAATAAGAGATTAAACTTATTAATAAACGATATAAAATTTAATAGAAAAGCTATACTAAATGATAAGAGTAAATCTGAACATCTTCATAAATTTAGAATATCAATACGAAAAACAAGAGTTTATCTAACTTATCTATCAAAATACTTTCAATCAAGTAATTTATCAAAGTGTAAAAAAGAGTTTAAATATTTAGGTAAACTGACAAATGAACCAAGAGACTTAGATGTATATATTGAAAAATTTGATAGCTATATAAATCTTCTTCCCAAAAATGAACAAAATAACTTAACAGGTTTAATAAGTTATCTAAAAAATAAAAGAGACAAAGAGTATGAAAAACTAATAAAATTATTAGATAGTAAAATATACAAAAATATTATTAAAAATATTAATATACAGATAAAAAACAATAACTTATTTATACAAAAGCGATACAATGCAAAAAAAGTTGCATCTAAAAATTTATCAAAACTGTATGATAATATTATAAATAAAGGTACAATCATAAATCAAAATAGTTTAAATTCAAGATTCCACGAGTTAAGAATAGACTGCAAAACATTACGTTATTTAATAGAGTTATTTTTACCTTTTTACAATAAAATAAATAGTATAAAGATTATTGATTAGTTAAAAGTGATTCAAACTCTTCTAGGAAACTTTAATGACTATGAAGTACATAGATGTAAATTAAATTTTTTTATAAATGAACTAAATATAACAGGACAGCAGCTAAAAACTTTAAATAAGTTAATAAAAAAGTATACAAAAGAACAAGAGATAATAAAAACTCAATTTCAATATAAATTTGAGAAATTTAATCAAAAAGAGTTTAGAGATATATTACTTAATTTTAAAGTGATGAATTAAACCAAAGGCAACTCTATATAAAACATTGCACCATTTTTACTATTTTTAACATATAAATCTCCTTTAAATCCTTGTTTTACAATTTTATAACTCATATAAAGCCCTAATCCTGTACCTTTATTTTTATTTTTTGTTGTAAAATATGGATTAAATACTTTTTTAATAATATCATTTGGAATACCACCAGCATTATCTTCTATAGTTACAATTGCTTTATTGGATTGTGTTTTTAGTTCAATTTTTATCCATGGATTGTCAATATTTTTTTCAACTAATATATCTTTTGCATTATTAATTATGTTGATAATTACCTCTGTTAATTCACCAGCAACAATATTTACATTTAGTGGATTATTATAAGAGATATTATTTTGAAGATCGATTCCATAATCTTTCATAACTGTATCAAGAATATTAGCAGAAACACTAATTCTCTCTTGAAGAACAATATTTTTTAATACTTTCTCTTCCATTAAAAAATTTCTAAATAGATCAATTGTATCTGAAAGATATATTGTTTTATCAATAATCAAACTCATGTTTTTTGGTAATTCATCAATTTTAAGTGTATTAAATTCTTGCTTTAATTTTACACCTGATGCGATTATAGATATAGCACTCAAAGGTTGTCTCCATTGGTGTGCAATATTTGCAATCATCTCACCCATTTGTGCCATTTTCGATTGTTCAAAAAGTTGCAACTCTTTTTGTTTATTATGTTCTATCTCTACAGCTACTCTTTTATCAAGTTCACTATTTATCTCTTGTAACTCTTTGGTTTTTTCTTTCACTTTTTTATCAAGAGTTCTATTTATCTCTTTAATCTGAAATGATTTAATTTCTAGTTGTTTATTCTTTTTTAGCAATACTATTAAAAATAAAATAACCAAAATAATTGTAAATATAATTATATTTATCCAATAATAATAAAGTTCATAAAATGAAACTGGTTTATTTATCAAAATTGGATTTTGCATTCCAAATTGATCAATATCAATATTAAACTTCGAACTATTTTTCATATTAAAATAATATGAGTTTAGACTCTCTAACATAAAACCAATATCTTTCATTGGTTTATTTTTTAAAAACTCTATCACTTTTAAAGCTACACTTTTACCTTGCTGTGTTCCACTAACACAATTTCCACCAACGACATTTATTAAATCTAAATATACACTTGTATGTATTAAAATTGGATTTTTATAAACCTCTACAATTTTTTTATTTACTTTATCGATAGAGATGTGCTTGTCATTATCAAAGTGACTTGCAATAACCAAAAGCATTAAAATAGAATTTTTTTCATGATTTTTTAATTTTTTTAATACTATATCAATATCTTTCTCATTTATATATACAAAGTTTATACTATCTATATCTTTATATTGATATTTATACTCATTTATTAATTTCTTTGCAGTTAATGTTTCATCAGATAAAAGATATATAGTTTTTAAATTTGGATCAATTTTTTTTGCTAATTTAAAGTTTGCAATTGGATTTTTTCGTTCAAATATACCTACATAAGTTTCATTATCAAGAGTATCATATAAAGATAAATCATTAACACCGCTAAAAAAAACTTTTGATTTTTTAAATATATCTTTTTCTTTATATTTTCTTACAAAATTTAGAGCATTGTCATCTGTTGTAATAACAATATCAAATTTTGTATTTTTATATTTTTTAGAATAAAAGTCTATTCTATTTTCTTGAGTCTCTTCATTTGGTCGGAATAGTTTTGTATCCATAAACTCAATATTAAATTGAATATTTTCAATTTTGGATTTAGTTAGAGTATCTTTAATCGCCATGAACTGTTCATTTGTCCAGCCCAAATCTACCCTATATGAGTTAAGTATCAATATATTTGTAGCATAAATATTTGTAATAAATAAAAATAAAACTACTAGTTTTTTTAAGATCATACTTAACTCCCATAAAAGCTTATCTTAATATAACATAATTAAGCTGATATAATTTCAATAAACTCTTATTTTCGTTTACTACTAACCTTATATTTACCATTTTCATCTTTTTGTGGTGTAAAGTTATCAATTACCCAAGGAACAACAATATCAAGTTCCTCTTTAGATATAAAACCTTTTAATGAAGGCATAGAACCAAATTTTTTATAACTCATATCTTCACAGTAACCTTTATCTCTTGTAGGTTCATATAGATAATCTGCTAAAAATTCAATTGAAAGTTCTCTTAACTCTTTATCGCTAACAGGTCCTTTAATAGCATCAACACCAATTATAACACTTCTAGTTGCTACTGCAATTGGTGGTGCTACCATCATAGATTTTTCAAGTTTATTTTTTGGTTTTGAACTCATATGACACATTGCACATTTTTTTTAAATATTTTTTCTGCCGTTCTTGCCTCTTTAGCTTGCAAACTTGATGTAGCAAATGATAAAATCAAACCTGCTGTTATTAGTTTAAAATTTGTTTTCAATTCTTTTCCTTTATATAATTATTATTTATACAGTATTATAAATTTTATTAATAAAAAGTTAGCTTAAAAAATAATATTTAAGCTATATATACACCATCTAACTCTTTTAGCATCATCTTTACACTATTATTTATAAAATAACCACTATCAATCTCAACATCTCCAAGTTTAGATTTTACTGTTAGTATCAATTCTCTTTTACCTTGGTTTTTTGAAACTATTTCAAATATATCAAATATAATTTTATCGTCATTTGAAAAGTTGATATTTACATTTAAAGGATTTAGCTTCTTTTCAACTTTCTTACCTTTTTTTAGTTTTTCAGTCTTTGCTTCTTTTAATGTATCAATTTTTTTAAGATTAAACTTTGTTCCAAAATCATCTATTTTTACACCAACTTTAAAAGCAATAGGTTTAGCTAAATCAAAATCTTCCTCAAGCTCTTTGATTCTATCTTCAAAAAGCATAAGTTCAAAACTTCCATGAAAATCCATAATTGTAGCAATACCAAAAGGGAACCCTTTTTTTGATACTCTTTTTTGTATTGATTCAATCTGCCCAATTAAAAGTGTTTCACTTCCATCAGCTAAAGTATCAAACTCACTACTTAAAGTATAATTTATACTATCAAGAGTTTCTCTAAAAGCATCTAATGGGTGTCCAGATACATAAAATCCTAAAGATGCTTTCTCAAACTCTAAAATCTCTTTATCAGGATACTCTTCACATTGATTTATTGTAACATCGACTGTTGTCATATCTTCATCATCACCAAAAAGTGAACCAACAGCCATCTTTTTTGCTTGTGCAGCTTTACCTGCAGCTTCAACTATATCTTCAAGTTGAAGTAGTAGTGCTTTTCTTGAAAATTCAAAACAATCAAAAGCACCAGATTTTATAAGAGTTTCAATTACCCTTTTGTTTACTTTACTACTATCTATTCGACTAACAAAATCACTTAAATCTTTAAAATTATCATCATTTCTAGCGTTAATAATAGAATTAATAGCAACATCACCTGCACCTTTTAAAGCACCCATTCCAAACATTACAACTTCATTTTCATCTAAAGTATCAGCACTAAAAACTAAATATGATTTATTTATATGTGGAGGAACTAGTTCAAATCCCATCCTTTTTACTTCATCTACATATTTTACAACTTTATCAGTATTATCTTTTTCAAGTGTAAGAAGTGAAGCCATAAACTCAGTAGGATAGTAACATTTTAAATAACTCGTATAAAATGTTACAAGTGCATAAGCAGCAGAATGTGACTTGTTAAATCCATATCCAGCAAACTTTACAATAAGATCAAAAAGCTCTTCACAATGTTGACGGTTGTAACCTTTTTTAACTCCACCATCAGCAAACTCACCTTTTAGTCTATCCATCTCTTCAACAATCTTTTTACCCATTGCTCTACGAACTAAATCCGCACCACCAAGGCTAAATCCACCAATAACCTGAACAATCTGCATAACCTGCTCTTGATAAACAATTACCCCATAAGTTGGTTTAAGTATTGGTTCTAAAGGCTCAGTAAACTCATCATAAAAATAGTTTATCTCTGCACGACCATGTTTTCTATCAATAAAGTCATCAAGCATCCCAGACTCCATAGGTCCTGGTCTATAAAGTGCAAGAACGGCGATAATATCCTCAAAGTTTGATGGCTTTAATCGTCTACATAAATCTTGCATACCAGTTGATTCTATTTGAAATAATCCTATTGTATGTCCCGTACATATTAAATCATATACATCTTGATTATTTACATCTTCACGTGTAAAATCTATCCTTTTCCCATGCCGTTTTTCTATAAGTTGTAATGCACCTTCAATTACTGTAAGGGTTTTTAGTCCAAGGAAGTCAAATTTAATTAAATCAACATCTTCAACATATTTACCATTGTATTGCGTAGCTAAAGTGTCAAGTCCTGAGGGTTTAAAAAGTGGAGTTTTTTTCCATAAAGATTCATTTGAGATAACAACACCAGCTGCATGAGTACCTGCATTTCTATTTAAACCTTCAAGTGCTAAAGAATACTCCCATACACGAGCCGCTTTTGGATCCATATCGCAAAGCTCTTTTATCTTTGGTTCTTTTTCCCAACTATCAGTTAAATCAATACCAAGTTCATCAGGGATAAGTTTTGCCATAGCATCAGCTTGAGAATATGGCATATCTAAAACTCTGGCAACATCTCTAATAACCCCTTTTGCAAGTAACTTACCAAAAGTTATAATCTGAGCAACATTTGCCCTACCATACTTTTCAACAACATAGTCAATAACCTCTTGACGTCTAGCTTGACAAAAATCCATATCAATATCTGGCATAGATATTCTTTCAGGATTTAAAAATCTCTCAAAAAGTAATCCATAAGGCATAGGATCAATATCTGTAATCTCTAATGCAAATGCTACAAGAGAACCTGCAGCTGACCCACGTCCAGGACCAACAGGGATATGTTGTTCTTTTCCAAAAATAACAAAATCCCAAACAATAAGCATATAACCTGGAAACTTCATATTATTTATAATATCCATCTCAACTTGAAGTCTATCTCTATACTCTTGATGTTTAGACTCATCAACAATAACAAGTCTTTTCTCTAAACCTCTTTTACACTCATCTATAAATAAAACTTTATCGTTTTCAAGTGAATATTCAAGTTGGGGTTCTGGTAATACAAGATTATTAACTTCCGATTTTTCACGTGTAAATTTAAAATTTGGAGGTGTTGGATCACCTAATTTTATCTCAAGATTACATTTGTTGGCTATCTCTTGTGTATTGTAAATTGCTTCTGGAATATCAGCATAAAGTCTAGCTATCTCTTGTGGTGATTTTACATAAAATTCATGAACACTATGTCTCATACGATTTGGATCATCATAAAGTTTATTCATAGCTATACACATAAATGCTTCATGCGCTTCAGCATCTTTAGGGTTTGTATAGTGGGTATCATTTGTTGCAACTATTTTTATACCAGTTTCAATAGATATTTGAATAATTTGTTTATCTATATAGTGTTGGTCTACAATACCATGTCGCATAATCTCAAGATAAAAGTCATCTCCAAATATATCTTTATATTCTAAAGCTATTTTTTTAGCTTCATCATACCCTTTTGCACCATTTTTTACATTTCTAGGGTTATTTAAATTAAGATGCCAATTTATTTCACCTTGTAAACAAGCAGCCGTACAAATTAATCCTTCAGAGTTCTGCTTTAAAAGCTTTTTATTTATCCTAGGATAATAATAGAACCCATGCATATAAGCTTGCGAACTTAAAAACATAAGGTTTTTATAACCTATATCATTTTTTGCATATAAACACAAATGAAATCTTTGTTTAGTAGATTTATCACCTATTTCATCTTGGTTATGCAAATAAGCTTCCATACCAATAATAGGTTTTATTCCCTCTTTTTTCATAGTATTATAAAAATCTATAGTACCAAACATATTCCCATGGTCGGTCATAGCTACAGAAGTCATACCTAACTCTTTAACTTTTTTTGCTAGCGCCTTAATCTTATTTGCTCCATCGAGCATTGAATATTCTGTGTGAAGATGTAGATGTGTAAATTGAGGAGTTTCATTTGTTGACATAGTTTTTCTTTATAATTATATTTTAAAGATTATACCAAACATTAGTAGTTAGTAAAATAAAAAAGGGAAAGTAGAATAAATCTACTTTCCCTTTTTATATATAAAGTTTTTCAACTATACAAATGAAATATAAGCCATTTGTGTAGCATCACCACGTCTGATTCTAGTTTTTATAACAGATGTATATCCACCATTTCTTTCAGCGTATTTTGGTGCAATTTCTGTAACTAATTTATTAGTTGCAGTTTTACTTTGTAATTGAGCAAAAACAGCTTTGTGAGAGTTATCATCACCAGCTATAGCTTTTGTTATTAATTTTTCAACGTATCTTTTTAACTCTTTTGCTTTTGGCAAAGTAGTTTCAATCTTTTCTCTTTCTATTATACAAATAGCCATATTAGCTAATAATGCTTTTCTATGAGAAGATGTTCTACTAAGCCTTCTATATCCATGCTTATGTCTCATTATTCGTCCCTTTTTTTATTAAGCTTTTAATTGCTCTAATTTTTTTCTTAAAGCTGATGCTGTATCTTCATCTAAAGATCCACTAATTGGAAAACCAATCTCTGTGAATTTATCAGAAATCTCTTCTAAAGATTTTTTACCAAGATTTTTAATACTTTCAACTTCAACTTTACTCATAAGTGCTAAATTACCAACAAATTTTATTCCAGCTCTATCAAGCGAATTAAAACTTCTTGCACTTAAGTTTAAATCTTCTATTTTTACAATTAAATCTTTTAAATCAACTGTACTTTGATTGCTACTTACTTCTACCATTTTAACTTCTGAAAGATCAAATACTTTATTAAATACTGACATTTGAGAATACATAGTTGTAATAGCTTCTTTAAATGCATCAATAGGAGAAATTTGTCCATCTGTGTCAACTGTAAAAACAGCTTTTTCATAGTTTGGATTATCTTCTACTAATATTTTTTCGATATCGTAAGTCACTTTTTTTACTGGTGTAAAAAATGCATCTACTGGTATAAACTCAGCTGGAACCATATCTCTAAGGTCTTCACTTGGTACATATCCAATACCTTTTTGAACAATAATAGAAAAACTTAATGTACAATCACTGTTAATAGTTGCTAAATGGTGTTCACCATTAATAACTTCTATATCATCATTTTCTAAATCACAACCTTTAATCTCTCTAGCATTACTAAAAGAGTAGTCAATTTGAATTTGTTCCTCTTCACCTTTTATTTTAAATCTTAATTCTTTAAGATTTATAATAAAAATAGCAATATCTTCAAGCATACCTCTAATTGAATCAAATTCATGTTGCGCACCTTCTACTTTTACAGCAATAGGAGCATAACCAACAGAACTACTCATTAGAAGTCTTCTTAATGGATGTGCTAAAGTGATAGCATATCCACTCTCAAAAGGAAAAGCACTAATTTTAGCACTATTTTCAGTAATTTGTTCTATCTCTACCTCTGTTGGTAAAAATGGAGCATCTACAAATTTTTTCATATATTTTCCTTTATTATATCAATTATTATTTAGAATATAACTCTACGATTAGTCTTTCTTCAACAGGTATAACTACTTCTTCTCTTGTTGGTATTCTTGTAAAAATTCCAAATGCTTTATCTTTATCAACATTAACCCATTCAACCATTCCTGTTTGATTTGTTAATTCTAAAGATCTAACGATTTGAGTATTAGTTTTAGATTTCTCTTTAACTTCAATTTTTTGACCTACTTTTACCATAAAAGAAGGAATATCAACTTTTTGACCATCAACTAAGATATGTCCATGTGTTACAAATTGTCTTGCATTTGCTCTAGTTGTAGCAAATCCCATTCTATAAACAACATTGTCTAATCTTTGCTCAATTAAAGTAATTAGGTTAGACCCTGTATTACCTTCACTTCTTGCAGCTTCTTTAAAGTATTTTCTGAATTGTTTTTCAGATACACCATAAATAATTTTTGCTTTTTGTTTCTCTTGAAGTTGTATACCATACTCTGATAGTTTAGCTCTTCTTTGTCCATGTTGTCCAGGAGCAAAAGGTCTTTTTTCTAAAGCAGATTTTCCGTTTAGTCTTCTTTCACCTTTAAGTCCAAGGTCAGCATTAAGTCTTCTTTCTAGTTTTTCAACTGGTCCTCTATATCTTGCCATGCCTTATCCTTATACTCTTCTTCTTTTAGGTGGTCTACAACCATTATGTGGTAATGGAGTAACATCTTTGAACCATCTTACATTGATACCTTCAATAGCACCAATTGCTTTAACAGCTGTATCTCTACCAGAACCTGGTCCTTGAACTTTAATACCAACATTTTTGATACCATGTTCCATAGCTTTTTTTAATGCATCTTCAACTGCTGCTGTCGCTGCAAATGGAGTTGATTTTTTACTTCCTCTAAATCCTAAGTTACCTGCACTTGACCAAGAAATTGCATTTCCTACATTGTCAGTTACTGTTACCATAGTATTATTAAAAGTAGCTGCAATATGAACAATACCGTCAGCGATATTCTTTTTTACAACTTTTTTTCTAGTTACTTTTCTTTTTGCCATCAGTTATCCTTATTTAGCCGCTGCGCCAACAGTTTTCTTTTTACCTTTTCTTGTTCGAGCATTAGTTTTAGTCTTTTGCCCTCTACATGGTAAACCTCTTCTGTGTCTTATACCTCTATAAGATCCTAAAGCCATTAATGACTTGATATCCATAGCAACTTTTTTTCTAAGATCTCCCTCAACCATATAGTTAGATTGAATCTCATTTCTAATTGCAGCTACTTCATCTTCAGAAAGCTCGTGAGCTCTTTTGTCATATGAAATTCCAGTTGCATCTAGAATTAATCTTGATGTATGTAAACCTATACCGAAAATATAAGTTAACGCATACTCCATTCTTTTCTTGTTTGGTAAGTCTGTACCAGCAATTCTTGCCATCGCTTATCCTTGTCTTTGTTTATGTTTTTTAACTTCACAAATCACTCTTGTGATACCTTTTCTTTTGACAATTTTACATTTGTCACACATTTTTTTAACAGAAGCTCTTACTTTCATAAAAATGTCCTTTTTTGTGTTTTTCCAATATACCACAGGCTCAAAATCTATGCTTTGTAGCCAACTCTTTATAAAAAATTGTTTTAAATTTTATAAAAACTTCTTTTTTGCTGAAGTAAATGGAAGGCGATTATATATCATCTAAGCTTAGTTTTTAATAAATTGAGATAATTAAACAAAAAAAACCTCACATAAGATGTGAGGTTTTTGATTTTATTTTTTATTAGTTTTAGAATCTATAACTAACAGATACTCTTAAGTCTGTTGCTTCTTCAACTGGATCTTGTCCTGCAGCAAGTGCTTCAGTCATAGTCATTGGAGTACCATCATCTCCAAAAAATGAATTACTTCCTGTATAATCATATTCTATTTTAGTAAATCTTGCATTAAATTTTAATGCTTTATTAATTGGTTTATTATAGTATATTTCCCAAGCAGTACCACGTGTTGCTATTTTACTACCAGCCATTGTATCTTCTCCATATGTAACAGATCTCCAATACTTACTACCTTTATTCCATTCTAAACCAATTCGTCCGTCATCTGTTAGTGGATCTGGCATATTGATACCTATCCATGTTGATGTACCAGTTTTACTATCAGTACTTCCAAGCATTCCTTCACTTGCTACACCAGAACTTTTTGGTCTTGTTTTAGATTGTGCCACAGATGCAAATACTATAGTATCATCAAGAAAATCATTAATTCCATCTCCGATACCTTCTGCTTTTAACATTAATGTCGCTAAATCCATATCTCCAAAGTTTTTAAATTTAGGTGAAGCATATATCATTGCATCATAATTTGCAGAGGTTGGAGTACCCATATAAGTCATATATGCTGCACCATATGCATTCATATCAGCTTGTTCAAAACCAATTAAATTTTCTGCTCTTGCCCAATTTGTATGTACTGAATATTGACCATTATCATAAGGTACGAAAATAAAACCATACATATTTATATCTTGCACATTTGATTGTGAATTATCTGCAGAATAATCGGCTCCACCATTTGAAAATCTAGGTTTTGCATTTGTTAAACCTCTACCTGTACATAGTTTCCACCACATACCCTCTACACCAGTTATTTTGTCAAGATTAAATTTAGCACTACCACCATCAAACTCAACATTTACTGTATGAGATAAAAGTGAGTTATCTTTCATACCCTCTCTTAAATTTATACCTAAACCATCTGTTGATGGTCTTCGTCCAACTGAAGCAGTCCAAGATACATCTTTTCCCATAAAAGTATCATTCATATATAACCAATACGCCTCTTTAACTTCTAATGCATTATCTGTAGCATTTTCACTTGTAACCCAATCAAAGTTGGCATAACCAGGATTTGTATTAGATTGATTATGGTTCGCAGTATCACCATAAGCTTTAAAATAAGATAGTTTACCTTTAAATAGTGTGTTTTCATCAGGTGCATATCCCATACCTAACCATAATCTATTTGTTAATAAATCTGGATTAGATGATTATGCGCCACTTGCATGTTTATAATGTATAGAATCGAATGCTGTTCTAAAATCTACATTCCATTT
>JAYEPG010000067.1:35289-38120 GCA_034723795.1 Campylobacterota bacterium | reverse complement strand
AATTTTCTCTCCGCCTTGACCTTAAATAAAATTATTCGCAATAAATACTTTTTATAAAATGGGATTCTCAATCTTAAACTATCTTTGTAAAAGTATTTTCAATAAATATTTTTTATAAAATAATAAGGAAATAAAATGGGTTATGAATTTGACTGGACAGTCTTACTAACATATAAACAACTACTTATAGATGGTTTTGTGATGACATTAAAGTTATCTATAATTGGTATATTTTTTGCATTTCTGATTGGTTCATTTATGGGACTAGCACGTGTTAGTAAAAACTTTTTTATCTCTTTATTTGCCACATATTATGTGGAATTTTTTAGAAATATCCCTTTAATAGTACAGATGTTTTTTATCTATTTTTCTTTTACTTTAACTGATATATTTCCATGGTTAGAACCATTTGGGAATAGTATTGGAGTAGAGAACCACAATGAGTTCTTTTCCGCTTTAATAGCTTTGATAACGTATACAAGTACATATATTGCTGAAGCTATAAGAGGTGGTATTCAATCATTACCAAAAGGTCAAACTGAAGCTGCAAAAACTTTGGGAATGAACTATACTCAAACTATGTATTATATAGTATTTCCACAAGCTATAAAACTTGTTTGGGGTCCTATTACTAGTCAGTTTATAAATCTTATTAAAAACTCATCATTAGCTATGACTATTGGTGTTGCAGAACTTACATTTCAAACGCAAGAGATTGATAGTTTGACTTTTAGAGGATTTGAAGCAGCAACTGCTGTTACACTTCTTTATTTGTTTTTAACACTTGCAACATCTGCAATTATGGTTCTTATAGACAAATATACTTTAATAAAAACAACAAGTGCAACTTCTAAAGTAGGAGGTGCAAAATGAGTGAAAAACTAACAAAATATTTTGAACATCATAGGTACTTGTTTTTTACTTTAAATCTTGTTTTTATTATAATATTATTAAAGCTTTTTCAAGTTACATCATACCCAGAAGCTGATTTTTCTAGTGCATTAACAACTGGAAATATAAACTTTATGCTTTTTGGTATGGAGGATGAATTAGGTGGATTGGCATTAACTTTTGTGATTGCAATAATTGCAATTATATTTTCATTTATTTTAGGTTCTATTTTAGGAATAGCTAGATATAGTGATATAAAGATTATTAAAATTCCTGCAACTATGTATATAGAACTATTTCGTGCATTACCTTTGATTATGGTGATATTTTGGGTATATTTTGCTATTCCCATTGTAGGTATGGCTATTTTTGAAACGAAGTTTGCTGTATCTGCACTTACTAGTGCTATTATCTCTTTTACACTGTTTGAGTCTGCTTATATTGCAGAGATAGTACGAGCAGGTCTTAATTCTATCCCTAAAGGACAGTTTGAAGCTGCAAAAACTTTAGGTATGAATCATTATCAAATCTTTACTTTGATAATATTGCCTCAAGCATATAGGAGAATGATACCTGCAATTGTCTCTCAATTTGTATCTTTATTTAAAGATACTTCATTAGTATATGTTATTGGAGTAGTTGAGTTTTTTAGAGCTGCAACAATTGTAAATAATCGTATATATATGAGTTTTGAGATACTTAGTTTTATAGCTATTGTATATTTTATATGTGCATTTACCCTTAGTAAAATAGCAGGTCAGTTAGAGAAAAAAGTTGAAAAACAGTTAAATACTTAAAAAGGTTTAAATTTATGAGTGATTATATAATAGAGATGAAAAATATACAAAAACATTATGGTGATTTTCATGCTTTAAAAGATATAAATTTTAAAGTAAAAAAAGGTGAAATAGTTGTTGTTTGTGGACCAAGTGGAAGTGGAAAATCTACTATGATAAGATGTATAAATAAACTTGAAGAGATAACAAGTGGTACATTAATAGTAAATGGTCAGAATTTGGCAGATAAAAAAACAAATATAAATAAAGTTAGACAACAAGCTGGGATGGTTTTTCAACACTTTAATCTTTTCCCTCATAAAACAATTTTAGAAAATATCACTATTGGACCAATAAAAGTAAAGAAAATGACTAAAAAAGATGCAGATACAAAGGCTATGGAACTACTTGAAAAAGTAAAAATACCACATCAAGCTGCTAAATATCCAGGTGAATTAAGTGGTGGTCAGCAACAAAGAGTTGCAATTGCACGAACACTTGCAATGGAACCTGATATTATACTTTTTGATGAGCCAACATCTGCATTGGATCCTGAGATGATTGGTGAGGTTTTGGATGTAATGAAGTCATTAGCACGTGAGAACTACACAATTGTTTGTGTAACTCATGAGATGGGATTTGCTAAAGAGGTTGCAGATCGTGTTGTATTTATGGCAGATGGTGAGATACTTGAGGAAAATACGCCAGATGAGTTTTTTAATAATCCTAAAAATGAAAGAACAAAACAATTTTTAAGTGAGATTATTAACCATTAAAGATTTTTTAAAAAACAGTTTTTTTATTATACTAATATCATTTTTTTTAATAGCTTGTTCCTCAAAGCAAGCTATAGTTTCAAAAAGTTCATTAATCCTTTTAAAAACACCCACAATGAAATTTTATGATAAAGGTTTTATCACTAAATATGAAGACAATGTTCATCTTCAAATATTTAATGCAGGTCAAATGGTTTTAAATATAAAAATATATAAAGATGAAGTGTGTCAAGGTACTTTACAATGTATAAGTGCAAAAGAGTTTAATAATCAATATTTTCATCCCTCATATAAAGATGATTTTTTGTATAATCTTTTTTCAAAAGTAGAGAATAAA
Organism: Campylobacterota bacterium; assembly: GCA_034723795.1. Lineage (GTDB taxonomy): Bacteria > Campylobacterota > Campylobacteria > Campylobacterales > Arcobacteraceae > JAIOSF01. Next base: position 35,340 of record JAYEPG010000067.1, on the reverse strand, counting down.
GATTTAGAAGAAAATGTTTCTCGAAAAAATAAAATATATTTTAAAGATAGA